>JAMCPX010000034.1 GCA_023382265.1 Deltaproteobacteria bacterium
TGCAACATCTAAAAAAATAAAGTATATAAGGGAAGGAAAAATTAAAAAAAATACTATAGAAAGGTTTTTACATGACAGAGATAAAAGCATTTAATGGAACACGGTACAATAACATTATAATAGATATAGCAAAAGTTGTTGCACCGCCTTACGATGTAATAAACGAAACGCAACAGGACGAGTTTTATAAAATGCATCCATATAATGTTATAAGATTAATACTCGGTAAACAGCATGAAGATGATAATGAAAACAATAACAGGTACACAAGAGCTAAAAGGTTTATAGATGAATGGAAAGAAAAAGGAATTCTTATAAGGGACGATGAACCTGCCATTTACCTCTATGTGCAGAAATATAAGATTGGCAATAAAAACTATGAGAGGCGCGGATTTATAGCCCTTATGAGGCTTGATAGTGATATATATAAGCATGAAAAAACTCTGTCGAAGCCAAAGGAAGACAGATTTGAATTGATGAAGGCATGCAATAGCAATCTCTCGCCCATCTTTGTTTTATATGATGACAAAAAAAAATGCGTGGAATGTATAACAATAAATCCTAAAATTCATATACCTATTGCACATTTAAAAGATGGAGAAGTTGAGCATTTCTTCTACAAGGTTCCGGATAAAAAAATCATTTCAATTATAACGGATATGATTGGGAAACAACGGGTATACATTGCGGACGGGCATCATAGGTATGAAACCGCCTTAAAGTATAGGGATTATATGTTTTCAAAGTACGGTAAAGATGATGATGCCGACTACAACTATGTTATGTCATACTTCACGAATATGAGTGATGATGGACTTGTTATTCTGCCAACACACAGGGTTGTTCATAATATTAAATACAGAGATGAAGAACTTCTAGATAAATTAAAGGCGGGTTTTAGTATTAAACAATTTTTAGCAGCACCCGATAAAAATAAAATAGAACAATGGCTTTCTGAGATAGGTAAAAACAATAAAGGATTTGGCGTAAAGTTTTATGACAGCGATAAGCTCTACATACTTTATGATTACAAGCCCTTCAACCTAAAAAAAGATAACTCATCGGATGTTTTAAAATCACTTGATGTTTATATCCTTAACAAAGAGATTCTTGAGCACATATTTGACATTGGGGAGGTTGACCTTTCAAGAGGAGAAAAACTATCATACTTCCATAACATAAATGAGGCACTTAATTCCATGATAAATGGAGATGTTATTTTTGTCCTCAATCCTCCATCTGCAATGGATGTAAAATCCGTAGCACTTGCCTCTCTAACGATGCCTCAGAAAACCACATTCTTTTATCCGAAATTGCTCTCCGGGCTGGTTTTTAATTTTTTTAATATAAAACAATAAGAACCGATGTCTTTACAGGATATAAAAGAACGCGTTGAAAGGGTTAAAGAAGAGATCAAAATGGCATGCCGGAATAGCGGCAGGAATACATCCGATGTAAAGCTTGTTGCAGTTACGAAAACGGTTGGTATTGATGTAATAAGACAGGCGATAGATGCAGGGCTTGATACTTTCGGGGAAAACTATGTAAAGGAAGCTATTGAGAAAGCTCAGGGATTACCGCCGCACATACATTGGCATTTTATCGGGAATATTCAGAAAAATAAGGTAAAACATATGGTAAGCCATTTCGAGCTTATTCATTCTATAGGCACCAAGGAGATAATTTCCGAGATTGACGGAAGGGCTATGCAGACAGGTATTATTCAACCGGTATTGTTTGAGATAAACCTTGCACAGGAGGCCACTAAATCGGGATTTACAAAGGATGATTTTTATGAAGCAATACCTTTTATAAAATCATTGAAACACATAATACCTTCCGGTTTGATGACCATACCGCCTCCGGTAAATGATGAACCGCGGTTATCGGGATATTTTTCAGCGCTGCGGGAGATGAGAGATAAATTTTCAGCTGATAATTGGTTGGGAAGCACCTTTAAAGAACTCTCGATGGGGATGTCTTCTGATTTTAAAATTGCTATAAAGGAAGGTGCAACTATGATAAGGATTGGTACAATGATTTTTGGACCAAGGGGGTAATAATAATGGATAAAAAAATAAGTTTTGTTGGTACAGGGAAGATGGCGGGTGCAATAATAGAGGGTTTGCTTGCCAAAAAAAGGGCAAGCAATAAGGATATCATAATAAGCGATAAGTATGATCTCAGACGCTTGGAGGTTGAAAAAACGTACAACGTAAAAAGTGAAGCGAGCAATAAAACATGCATTCGGAATGGAGAGATCATATTTTTCTCAGTAAAGCCTCAGGACATGGGCGCAGTGCTGACCGAATGCCGTGATGAAATAAAAAATAAACTTGTTGTTTCTATAGCAGCGGGGATTGACATCAGTTTTATAGAAAATATTATAGGTACGGGAATACACATCATAAGAGTTATGCCAAACATAGCAGTTACAGTAGCAGAAGGTATGAGCGTAATCATAAAAAACAACAGTGCAGATGCGACAGACATAAACTATGTAAAAGAACTGCTCTCGAGTGTTGGCGATGTCATAGAGTTAAAAAAAGAATCCCTATTACACGCTGTAACAGCACTTAGCGGTTCCGGTCCTGCTTATGTGTTTATGATGCTTGAAGCCTTATCAGATGCCGGAGTGAGAATGGGACTAAATGACGAAGACTCAAAAAGGCTTGCGATACAGACATTTGCAGGGGCCTCCAAAATGGCAAAAGAATCAAATCTTGCTTTTGCCGCATTAAAAAATGCTGTTACTTCCCCCGCAGGAACAACGGCCGAAGCTCTGGCGGTGCTCGAGCATTACGGCATAAGGTCTGCAATTATAGAGGCTGTAAAATCAGCAACCAACAGGTCAATGGAGATCGCATCTGAATCAAAAAATTAAAACGTATAGCTTACTTTGATAAATGCCTCTGAATTATCCTTTACACTGCCAAGATGGGTCGAACTATTTCCGGTAAAAATGTAAGCACCTATTGACGTTATAAGATTATCATACGGCATCCAGTCGATTTGCGGTATAAACATATAGCCTGTTTTATTTTGATGAGCAAGTTCAAACATGCCCGCCAATTGGACCTTCAGCTTGTCATAAAAGAAATTTCTGTATGTATCAAAAAGTAAATAGTCCTCAAGCATATAGCCTTCAAGTTGATCGCCTATCTCATAAGATTGGCCATGCAGATATTGAACATTTAAATATATACCGTTTTCAAAGCTGTAATCCGTACCAATTATATATTTGACAAATGGTTTTGTTGCTATATCCATTGTTTCCGATTGAACATGGTTACCAAGGATATAAGCATTAAACTGCAATGGCTGCTGCGGTATGTTTAAAGCAACCTCACCCCATATACCGTGATCCCCTATTGAACCTGCGAAATCACCTCCTATTATGGAAAATCTCGGGAAATCCAATCCTATATTGGCAATAATATTATTGGCAGATGTGGTTATATTTGCAGAGCTAAGAACTGGAAAACTGTATAACCCGTTATAATAGCTTAAAGAAAAATCGTATCCCAATAATGCCTTCTTAGCAATTCTAACAGCATAGCTAATACTGTCAGGAAATGATTGCTTCGGCATAGACAGATCAAGATTAATCTTACCGATTGGTAACCATGAAGGTATTGGAATACTCGGCTGGAATGCACTAACCCATCTGTCTGAAGGCAGCACCGAAGGAACGAATATGGGTTCTATCACGCCAGTTACCGATATTTCATGCGGCAGATAATACTCTGCGACAAGCATTGGGACCGGCAGCCTGTTGTTTACTTTAAATGGGTCTTCAAAATCATAAGGATTTATATTATTTGTTGGATTTACACCATCAGCGGTACCCCAGGAGAGCAGCTGTTTACCTATTTTAAGATCAAGATTTTCTGTAAGAAATTGATAAAACTCTACATAGACCTGCCTTACATCAAGGTATGTTGGAGGTGCGGAACTGTATTGCTGCAATTGCGGAAGATATGTGGCGGATTGTGTAACGCCAAAACCTCTCAGCCATACTTCACCATAGGCGTATATGTCGTGCGTTCGTTTCGAAGCTTTCAATGTAAGTCTGTATTCTTCTCTTGTTACATCTCCATTGTTTGTTTGAGCCCTTGTATCTAATAAAATACTGCCGGATACAGGGCTATCTGCCATAGCTTTTGTATAAAGTCCCAGAACTGCAATAAAAGAAAAAATAACTAATTTTTTTATCATTTCACTCCCTCATATATAATTGGATAGGATTTGATAACATACTAATAAGTATTTTTCATTCTTTTAAACTAAGGCGTGATCAACTCACAAATACAATATTTTTTATCGCACTTGTTTGTTTAAGAGAGCATCATACCGGTTAATTGCTGTTTCATAGACAAAAGCATACCTCCATCTGCAAAGCTAAAAAACCCATCATTCCCGATTATTATGTGATCATGAAAGGCAATACCCGATAATTCACATACTACAAACATGTTCATTGTGAGCCTTTTATCTTCAGGGCTTGGGTTTATATTTCCTGATGGATGGTTATGAGAAAGTATTATGCCTGTTGCGGTTGATCTTATGACAAGCTCTATAATCTCCCTTGGATAAACGGATGCTGCATTTACGGTACCATTCCCTACCCGCTTGATATCAATAACATCATTTCGGCTGTTTAATAAAATGACCATAAAACTTTCCTTCGAAAGCCCTTTTAAAATAGGTTCTAACAATGTATAGGCGTTTTTAGAATTTGTAATTTTGTTATTAACCCGTCTTGTAGAGTACAATACCCTTCTACCGATCTCTATAGAAGCTTTAAGTTTTGATATTTTTGCCTTGTTTAGTCCGGAAACCTTCCATAATTCATCAATGCCCGCTTTTTCAATACCACTTATTCCATTGAATGTGTTTATAAGCTCTACAGCAAGCTCGTATACGTCCTTACCTTTTGTCCCGGTCTGAAGTATTATCGCGACAAGCTCTGCATCACTAAGTACATTGGCTCCAGACAAAAGCAATTTTTCTCTTGGCATTTCTGACAAAGGTCTTTTTCTAAAATTATTCATAAATAATTTGCGTTTTATTATATATTATACTAAACATATTGTTATGAACAATGTCAATTATTCCAAAGTATTGAGTGCGGCTCTTTATGGAGTGGATGCATCGGTAATCGATGTAGAAACTGATATAGCAAACGGGCTTCCGTCTTTTACAATAGTTGGTTTGCCAGATGGAGCTATAAAAGAGAGTAAAGACAGAATTAAAAGTGCAATGCACAACACGGGTTACAGTATACCGTCAAAAAGGGTTACAATAAACCTCGCTCCTGCTCATATAAAGAAGGAAGGTTCTGCCTATGATCTGCCCATTTGCATCGGTATACTGACGGCAATTGGAATAATTGAGCCTCAGGCACTTGAAGGCATTGTTATGCTTGGCGAGCTTGCACTTGACGGCGTCGTAAAACCGGTGAAAGGCAGCTTATCGACGGCAATCATGGCAAAGGATCTGAATCTCAGAGGTATAATTTTACCAAAAGGAAACGGACTGGAGGCTGCAATTGTTGAGGGATTAAGGATCTTCGAGGTAAGCCATTTATCAGAAGTGGTAAGCATGTTTAGAGGAGAGTTAACGCTAAAACCTGTTAGTACGGATATCAATAATCTTTTTAATAGCCTGTCAACGTACGATATAGATTTTAGCGAGGTAAAAGGACAGGAACACGCAAAGCGTGCACTTGAGATTGCAGCAGCAGGCGGCCATAATGTACTTATGATAGGTCCGCCCGGAACAGGTAAAACAATGCTTGCAATGCGTATTCCAACAATATTACCACGCATGAGTTTAAAGGAGGCAATAGAAACAACAAAGATCCATAGTGCTACCGGCATCCTGTCACTCGCTGCCCCGCTTGTAACTAAGAGGCCGTTCCGTTCACCGCATCATACCATATCGGATGTGGGGCTTGTAGGCGGTACTCAACAACCAAAGCCTGGAGAGGTAAGCCTTTCCCATAACGGAGTTCTGTTTCTTGATGAACTGCCTGAATTTAAAAGAAATGCACTCGAAGCTTTAAGACAACCT
Source organism: Deltaproteobacteria bacterium (assembly GCA_023382265.1). Taxonomy (NCBI): domain Bacteria; kingdom Pseudomonadati; phylum Myxococcota; class Myxococcia; species Deltaproteobacteria bacterium. Next base: position 6,076 of record JAMCPX010000034.1, read on the forward strand.
CTCGAAGATGGATATGTTACAATATCCCGGGCACAACAAACGATTACATTTCCATCAAGATTCATGCTTGTTGCCGCCATGAACCCGTGCCCCTGCGGTTATTATGGAGATCCGCATCATCAATGTTCATGTCCTGTAAGATCAATAATAAAATACCGTTCAAGGATTTCTGGACCGCTCCTTGATAGATTTGATATACAGATAGATGTTCCTGCTGTTAGGTTTAAAGAAATCATAAGGGATGATGCCAACGAATCTTCCCGGGATATACTTAAAAGGGTTGAAAAAGCGCGAAAGATTCAAGGAGAAAGATTCAACGGATTAAAGATTTTTTCAAATGCCCAGATGTTACCGAGACATACAAAGAAATTCTGTAAACTTAATGAACAATCGATCATCCTCCTTGCCAATGCTATTGAGAGACTTGGTTTATCGGCACGAGCATATTCAAGGATAATAAAAGTGGCAAGAACAATTGCAGATCTTGATAATACATTAGAAATTCAATCTCAGCATATAGCAGAAGCAATTCAATACCGCAGTCTTGACAGAACCTTCGAGAATATTTGAATTAGAGGAATACGTTGAAAAAAATAGGAAGGGCTGTTCAAAGCGAATAAAACTGCTTAAACCGTTTTAATATTTAAGCCGGTAGAGACATCGGGTTGGAGTGAAATGATCAATCCATGTTCGACATATACTGGGTACGTGTAAAGTAAAATTTCTTTCCTTGACTGAATCGGATTTATTCTATATGAACATAATGTGATAAAAATAATTTTGGAGGGTATATGAAAAAATTGTTATTAGCGATTGGAGTATTTGCATTAATAGCGGCTAAGCCTTTATATGCTGCATCTCCAATAGGTCCTGCAATGGATGGAGAAACAGGCATAATGAGGGTTATATCCGCCCGAAGTTTACCTGCCACAGGTTTGATGATGGGCATAAATGGACTATACTTCTGGTCAAACGATCTATTAAACACCGAAAACGATGTAAATCAAAGACTCGAAGAAAGAACAAACCTAACGTACGGAGCAACAGACTGGTTGGAGCTCTTTATTAATGCTACAAGTGCAGCACAGACTATAAAATATACTTCTGCAAATGCTACAATGCTTTTTCAAACACTTGGTGATCTTACAGGTGGTTTTAAACTAAGCTATCTTGTAACACCTGGATTTGCTTTTGGGTTTGATGCATTCGGCCAACTTTTAACCGATGCAAATCAGCTTGGTTATAAATTGAGTGCATCAAACTATGGCGCCAGATTATTATGGACCATTGATCTCGATGCTGCTGAGAACATTCCCTTTAGATTCCATGTAAACTTGGGTTATAAAGTGGATAATTCTCGCTACCTTTTACCCGCACCAAATTATACGTGGACGGGTGCATCTGTTGATAGTATATATGCTACCGGACTCACAAGAACAGAAGAAGAGTATGCACTAGGAATATACCATGACAATCAAATACTGGGTGCGATTGGTGTAGAATTCCCTGGAACATACCTTACCCCATTCATTGAATACTACACAAACCAGCTTATAAACAACCATTCAATTACCGGTCATAGCCTGAGTTTGAAGTATGATCAATCCCCTCAATATATAACACCTGGTTTTAGATTTACACCAGAAAAGGGTGTTGCTGTTGACATCGCGGCAGATATAGGACTAACAAAACAAGAAAGCGTTCAGACGTCCAATGGTCCCGTTAATGTAAGGGCAGTACCGCTATGGTCGGTTATAGTTGGTGCCAGCTATACAATACTACCCGGTGCTATGGTTATAATCCAGAGGGTACAAGCTCCCCCGCCTCAACAGAATGGTGTAGTAGGCGGTGTTGTCCTTGATGAACAAACAAGGCAACCAATAAGTCATGCTATTCTAAGCTTCCCGGGAACAAACCTGTCGGACATAATTACAAATAGAACAAACGGAGCTTTTACAAGCTGTCAAATAAATCCTGGTACTGTTAAGTTAGAAGTTTCTAAAGATGGTTACCAGCCAAAGGTACTTGAGGCCCAGGTGTTAACCGGACAGACAACGAATGTAGACATATTAATGAAAAAGCTTGTTGAGATAGGTGCAATAGCCGGTATGGTGACAGACACAACAGGTAAACCGCTTGCTGCCGTTCTAACATTTAACAACACAACCTTGCCTCCTGGTGCAACTGATCCAAGAACCGGTTTCTATTTTGTAAAATTACCACCGGGTATATACAGCGTTACCGCTGCTGCACAGGGATATATCAGCAGAACATTCACCGTTCCAATTAAAAATAACGTAAAAACTGTTGTAAATATTATGCTTGAACAACACAAGGCTGCAGCAGCACCGCCGCCTCCGGCCCCTATCACTGCTCCCGTAATAATCCAGAAGAAACCGAGGGTTATACTTGAAAAGGCAAAGAAAAAGATTGTAATAACAGAGGCAGTTCATTTTCAGACAGGCCGTGCAACGATATTACCCGAATCGTATTCACTGCTGGATGAGATTGTGCAGGTACTTAAAGATAATCCGGACATATCAATAAGGATAGAAGGCTACACCGATAATGTCGGTTCCCCTTCATATAACCTCAGGCTGTCTCAGGCAAGAGCAGAGTCTGTGATGAAGTATTTTATCCAGGAGGGTTTATCTCCTGATAGGGTACAGGCCAAAGGTTATGGAGATATGTTACCCATAGCGTCTAATAGAACAGCACAAGGGAGAGCTAAAAATAGAAGGGTAGAATTTACAATAATAAAGGAATAAAATGAAAGCCTGCAGCGGTCGCTGCAGGCTTTCATTTTCTAAAGATGAAGTTAAATGGGGATCCAGAAGGTATAGAGGAACTAAAACGGATAAAAGAAGAAAACTTTTTCTATCTTAAATTTATAATTAAAGAGGCAAAAAGTAATACGGACAATAAAACAACCTTTAAAGACAAAACGGGTAAACAAAAATATGATTTTATTTATGATCCTATTACAGATTCTTTTACAGTCTCAAAGATTAAATCTTGATCTTTGATCTGTAAAGCCCCCAATCTACATCAAAATCATATTTTTTCATTGTATTGGTAACAATGTTTTGATACTCTCCCGAATAAAAATACCTGACCATAACACTGGATAAAGGTAATATCAGCTCTTCAGCCTTCCATTCAAAATTCGTACCATCCTTTAAATCCTTTATACAGCCCATAGACATTGCATTGGAAACCTGATCAAGAGGATATCTTGAGAGTGAATGCTCAAGTGCCTTTAAAATGCCATGCATGTATGGATTATAAAATTTAAAAAACTCCGAATAAATCACTGCATTATGATAGTACTGGGGAAAGTTCAAAATACCATCTTTTTTAAGATACTTTGCCACGCTTATGAGTAATTTGTTAACATTCCTTGCCATTCCAAGACCCGGGTATTGTTGCCCAGGTAATTTCGTTTTTTCTGGTAAAAATTGTTTGAGTGGATTCTGCAATACAAGCCACTCGATCATCAGCATATTATACTTATTACTTTTATAGGAAGGTAGGTACTGAACTCTTGGTTTAAAAATACCTTCCGAGAGTATTATCTCTACAAGCAAATGTTCTTTGTTTATCTCGTTAAAATATATCCTGAGGCTATGCCTATGTGGATCATCAGTATTAATGTCTAAAATGGTGTCGGTAAATCCTCTTGTTTTAAGCTCTTGAAAGATGTGAAACCTGTATAATGTATCCATTACCTCTTCTTTTGTAAAAACGCCGAGATACAACAGAGAGCCTTTTTTTTCTTCTAACTGCCTGATTATTTCAGATTCGGAAAGCTTAAAATCGGTATTTTTTAATGAGAACTCCCGAAGTCCTCTGATTATCTTTTGTTTTTGATCCGGCTTTTGCATAATTTTATGTAAGGACAAATAAAGTATACCAGAGCGGTTTTATTTGCCTGTATCTACTATAGAGGATGTTTTTATAAACCACTTATTGCCCTCCTCAAACCAGCGTGTATAAATGGTGGTTCTCTTTTTAAAGAATAATGCTCCGTTTCCCTTTATGAGAATTGTTGCATCAGCATTAGAACTACCTATCCTTATATCTTTTACTTTACAATCAATCACAACAGGCCTTATAAATCCTGCTTTTCGCATTTTAATATTGGAGTAAACTATGAAATTGGAAAGTGAGTCCTGCGTAGTAAAAAAATCCTTCAATGCATTCCTTGTGTATATGCTGGAGATATCCTTATCCAATAATGCATTACATAAATCGTTAATTCTATTATTCAACGCCTCTGCGTAAGCATTTGATGCGGTAATTATAATAAAAAGTGTTATAACAAAAAACATTTTCTTAAGCATTAAAACCACCGTATACGTATATAATGTAAACAAGGTACAGCATAATACTTATAATAAAAGACAACAATGGCATTTTGTAAAGTTTTTCGCCCTGGTTTTTTAAATAAAAAGGAAACGTGATTAACATAATAACAAAAATAAACATCAAAACCTGTAGGATATGGTGAGAATTGTTGCTATTGAGAGCAGCCATAACCTTATAATTAAAATCATATGCTATTTTTCCAAACATGCTGCTGTCATATCATACTGTTATCGTTAGGAAAACAATTTTCATTGTTTAAAAACTCAAGACTCAAAACAATGAAAAATTTTACACTAAATATTATATCGTTTACAATCTTTGGTGTATAGTATAACATATCGCTATGGATCCTGAAAAGCGTAAAAGACGCATAGAATTTATAATAATAATTGCTGTTCTGCTGTTTATTATAGGTCTGACATCCTTTGAGTCAAATATCTATCATGTAACATTAAAAGTACCCATATCAAAAAATGCACTCGTTTTCAGTTTTATAAACCTGAACATAGTTTTGATAACGTTATTTCTGTTCCTTGTGATAAGAAATACTGCAAAATTTGTATTCGGTGAAAAACAGGTATTCGGCAGGCTGAAAGTAAGAGCAAAACTCGCCATGGCGTTTATATTTTTTTCTATCATACCGATCATAATCATGTTTATTATTTCAGCAGGCTTTATAACTCATACAATCAATAGCTGGTTCAGCATAGAAGTGGAGAATTCCCTTACCCAGTCACTCGATATTGCGAAAACATATTATGAGAATACAGCAAAGAATACAATATCTTTCGCCTCTACTATAGGAAACGATCTTATCAAAAGGGGCATACTGTCAGAAGAAACAAAGCCGGAGCTTACCGAATTCATTACAAAAAAATTGAATGAGTATAATCTAACAGCTATCGAGGTGTATGATGAAAACGGCAAACTGCTTGGTATAAGCAAAACCAAATCCGGAATACCAATAAATCTAACAAAAACATCAATGATCCATGATGCATTAGCCGGTGATATTAAAACATACATAGAAAGTATCGGCAGCAGTGACATCATTAAAGGCTTTGCTCCAATATATATATATGGCATTAAACAACCCATCGGTCTTGTAGTATGCAATTATTTTGTAAAAAACAGCCTTGTTGAGAAAATGGCAGATATACAACAGGGTTATAAAGAATACCGTCAGCAGCAAATACTTAAACCGCATTTAAAAACAAGCTATATCCTGTTTCTTGTCCTTATATCGCTGCTCATGATCTTTTCTTCAATATGGCTTAGTGTGTATATAGCAAAAAACATATCCGTACAGCTTGATGGAATTGTATTAGCTACAAAGAGGATTATGACCAATGACTTTGATGTTCAAATAGAGAAGAAAAGTCAAGATGAGGTAGGGGATCTTGTTGATGCATTCAATATAATGGCAAAGGAACTGAAACAGAGCAGGGCTTATCTTGATCACTCTTATACCGAGCAGACACAAAGAAAAGCATACATCGAAGCAATATTAAACAGTATCTCCTCGGGAGTTATTGCCATAGACGGAACTGGATATATAACAATGATCAATACCACAGCAATAAAACTACTCAACATTACTTCTTCCATTATCGACAAATACTACCGCGATGTGATGCCCTACAATTTCATATCTCCGGTTACAGAACTTTTAAGGGAAATGAGATCCAGTAAATCTCCTACAGCCACAAAAGAAATAAGTATAGACCTTCAGGGTCAGATAAGGATCTTTATTCTCAGGTTAACGGCCCTCAAGGCTTATGCTCCGGAGCTGAGTGGGTACATCGCTGTGTTTGAAGATGTTACCGATCTAATAAAAATGCAAAGGATCGCAACGTGGCAGGAGGTAGCAAAAAGAATGGCACATGAGATAAAGAATCCGCTTACCCCTATAAGGTTAGCTGCCGAGAGATTAAGAAGAAAATATATGGACAGGATAGACTCCGACAGAGATATTTTTGACGAATCAACAAAAACAATTATTAAAGAGGTTGATGAACTAAAAAGGCTTGTGGACGAGTTTTATACCTTTGCCAGGCTACCAACCAGCCAACCCAAGATGAACTCCATAAATGCCCTTATTACAGAAGTGTACACACTCTACAGTGAAGCACACAAGAATGTTACATTTATAATTGAAAAGGATGAAGACATACCATTATTCAAATTTGACATAGCCCAGATGAGAAGGGTATTGATAAATCTTATAGAAAATGCACTATGGTCAATTCAAGGAACAGGCGGCATCACACTTGTTTCAAAGTATGATAAGGAACATGGTATTGCAAAGATAGAGGTTATTGATACCGGTATGGGGATTGAGGATACAGACAAATCAAAAATATTTGATCTATACTATTCCAAAAAAAAAGGCGGATCGGGACTTGGACTTGCTATAGTTCAGAGAATCATAACAGAACACAATGCAAGGATAAGGGTTGAAGACAACAAACCGAGGGGCGCAAAATTTACGATAGAACTGTCAACCGCTGATGAAAAAGAATTGTTTGATATTAATGGAGGTAAAATAGCTTGATTCATAAAGGAATAATACTTGTTGTAGATGATGAGGATTATATTCGTTCTACCATTGCAGGCATCCTAACAGATGAACATTATGATGTCAAACTTGCAAAAGACGGCTATGAAGCAATGGAGGTAATAAAAAACTATGAGCCTCAGATCGTTTTACTTGATATCTGGATGCCCGGTATTGATGGAGTAGAGATGCTAAAAAAAATAAAAGAACAAACTCCGGATACAATTGTTATAATGATCTCAGGGCATGGGACAATAGATACGGCAGTAAAAACCATTAAAATCGGAGCGTTTGATTTCATAGAAAAGCCTTTATCCGCGGATAAACTTCTTATAACAATAGAAAATGGATTAAAGTTTTATAATCTCGAAAGAGAGAATAGACAGCTTAGAGGGAAGGTAGAAAAAAAATACGAACTCATAGGTGTTTCAAAATCAATTAAAGACTTGAGAAGGAAGATTGCAATAGTTGCACAAACTGACAGCTGGGTTTTAATAACAGGAGAGAATGGAACGGGCAAAGAGCTTGTAGCAAGATCAATACACAGAATGAGTAAACGGACCGACATGCCTTTTGTTGACGTAAACTGCGCTGCAATACCCGATGAACTCCTTGAAAGCGAACTATTCGGATATGAAAAAGGCTCATTTACTGGTGCGGATAGGCGGAGAATAGGTAAGATAGAGCTTGCGGATAAAGGGACTATTTTCCTTGACGAAGTTGGGGATATGAGTTTAAAAATGCAGGCAAAACTGCTTCGCACGCTCGAAGAAGGCAGGTTTGAGAGAATAGGAGGGAACGATAGTATAAATGTAGATATAAGAGTTATCACGGCAACAAATAAAACTTTGCAAAATGAGATTGAAGAAGGGCGATTCAGAGAGGATCTCTACTACAGATTAAATGTTATACCCATTCATGTCTCTCCCTTGAGGGAAAGAAAAGATGATATACCAGTACTCATAAATTATTTCTTAAAAGATTTATGCGACATAAGCAGAAATGAAAAAACCATTACGGATGAAGCAATGGACGTATTAACCCAATACAGATGGAACGGAAATGTAAGAGAGCTTAAGAACCTGTTGGAACGATTATTTGTACTCACAGAAGCCGATACAATAGATGTCGATGACATACCCGCCGAGATAAAAAACAATAAAGAAGAGAATACAGCTGCCGCTAATCTGCAGTCAGCCAGAACTTCTTTTGAAAGGGAATACATAATCCGAATGCTTAAAGAACATAACTGGAATATCACAAAAACTGCAGCCAAGATAGGTATATCCAGAGAGAATCTTTCAAGAAAAATAAAGTATCTTGGTATTGCAAAGGAGGATTAATGTTCTGGTACGTAAGCGGTTACAGTTTGTCAAAAGGCGTTAATGCGAATCCGGATATTATCAAACACGCAAAAAAGTATAATCATAAGTCGGGTACACAGGTGCAATTTAATATAAATACCGATACAGGTTATATAATATTGTCGGGTGAAATAGTATGTAATTTTAATACAAAGACAGGGCAGTCTCTTGGACTTATATCCCTATCTTCCGGTGAGTGTTACGGCGGTTCTGCAGAGAATAAAGAGGAGGATGTTGTGCTGATTTTTTCAAAGGATGCAATCATTGCAGAGCTATCTTTTGAAGAACTGCACACCATATCGAAGGCTTCTGAACCGCTGCATCTAAGTTTTTCAAAGGGCATACTTTCAAAGAGGGTTGTTATAACATCAAGGCCTGAGCATCTTATTTTCAAATCACCGGATGTAAGACTTCAAGAAGCCATTACAATCCTGTCAGTTAAAATAGGAAAGCATTCCAAAAATGCCGTAATCATAAAGCTGCGGGCTACCTCTGAAAGGTTACATAGAATGGTCGGTCTTGGCAGTTTGCACACGATTTTATCTCTTGCTTCGCTTTACAACAAACATCTTGTAATACCATCCATCAAAACTCTATATATCCCGGTATAAAACAGCTTCTTGCTCTTTATAATACATTTAATTGAACAATGCACAAGCTCAAACTGTCATTTTATTCTTAATTCATCTATTCAATATGCTGCGTGATCTCTGGTTATGTACATAACTTATTATTGTTTTTTATTTAAATTTTTGATAATTTGAAAAAAAACTTTTATGAATAAAACCCTTTTACTTGATATCGCAAAAGTGCTTGGAATTGATGAAAAAGAACTCAACTCCAGAAAAGATTTTATTACAATAACACAAGAAGATATAACAGTACTTGGCAACTTTTATAATACCAATCCCCAGATGTTTGATAAACTTGCAGAGAATTTTTATAAACATCTTCTCTCGTTTGAAGGAACAAAAGAGAAATTAAGTCCTGATCAGCTTCCGGAATTAAAGATAAGATTGAAGGAATATTTAAGACAGATGTTCTGTGGTAAATATGATTACGAATATTTTTTAAACAGATTGTTTATGGGTTATGTCCATAAAGAAGCAGGGATTGAACTTAAGCAGTACATAGGTGCTTATGGAAGACTCATAAGCGATATGGAAAATATAATAGGGAAATTAACCCATAAAAACAGAGAGTCCTTCCCGAAAATCATGTCTGCCATTTTTAAGATCATTCTGCTTGATATAATATCAGGAACGGATGTTTATTCTTATGAATACCTCGCGGATTCAAGAAGGCTTTCAAGGCTATATGCCGTGCTGAGCAATATCAATAGGTTTATAATAAGGGTGCATGATATAAATGAACTGTTTCAAGAGGTGTGTCCTATTCTAATTAACAACGGCGGCTTCAAGTTTGCATGGATCGGTATTGTTGATGGAGAGACAAAAGAGATAAAGCCTGTCTCAATGTGGGGAGATGGAGAGGCATTCCTCCAGAATATAAAGTTGTCAACAAACAAGGATATCCCGGAAGGAAATGGACCAACAGGAACTGCAATAAGAGAATCAAGAATTGTCATGAGTAATGATATAGAACATGATGCAAAAATGCTGCCCTGGATGAAAAGCGCTTTTAGTGTCGGTTTTCGATCATCCGCCTCAGCCCCTTTGTTCATGGATGATAAGGCAATAGGTGCACTGAATATCTACGCAGATAAGCCCTTTCAATTCGGTAAAGAAGAAACAAAACTATTTGAAGAGATTACATCCGACATATCGTTTGCAATAAATAATATAGGAAAGATGCAAAAAATAAAATACATATCGCTGTTTGATCCGTTAACCGATCTTCCAAACAGGGAGCATGTTCTTCAGGAGCTTAACAGGTTCATAGAAAGCAGCGGTAAAAATAAAAAGGTCTCATTGATATTATTTGATATTGATAAATTTAAGTTTATAAATGAATCTCTCGGCTATACAAAAGGGGATGAATTGCTTAAAGAGATATCAAAGAGGCTTATCACAATTACAGACCCACAAACCTTGCTTGGAAGAATAGGTGCTGATGAATTTGCGATCGTATATTTTGATATGAAGAGTGAAGATAAGTTATTCAGGATTATAGAAAAAACAGCGAACACATTTTTAAATCCTATTACCATAAATGAAAAAGATTTTAATATAACATTCTGCAAAGGCATATCCATCTACCCAAATGACGGAAAAGATGCAGAGGAATTGATAAAAATCGCAGAAGCATCGCTTGTGCAGGCTAAAAAACTTGGTCCAAACAGTGTTACAACATATTCTCCGGAGATAAATCAGAAATTATCATACATATTAAAAATGAAAAAAAAGCTTATAAACGCGGTAGAAAAAAGAGAGTTTATCCAGTACTATCAGCCAAAAATAGATTTAAAAACATTAAAAATCTCGGGTGCAGAAGCACTTTTGAGATGGAATGATCAGGAAAATGGTATGGTGCTGTCGAGAGAGTTTATTCCGTTACTGGAAGAAACGGGTCTGATATTGAACATATCTAAATTGTCTTTTGAAGAGGTATTAAACCAGCAGAAACGTTGGGTAAAGCAAGGGTATCATATACCGGTAGCAATCAATGCATCTGCTGTTCAATTGGATCGTGATGATTTCCCGGAACAGATAATTAGCGCAATGAATAATGCCGGCATTGATCCTGATATCATCGAACTTGAGATAACGGAAAGTATTATAATGAAGGATATCGATATCGCTATTAAAAAACTAAAGACTCTCAAAGATTATGGTATTAAAATAGCAATAGATGATTTTGGAACCGGATACTCTTCACTTGCATATCTTAAAAAATTGCCTATAAACTCTCTAAAAATAGATATATCCTTTGTAAGAGACGTTGTGGATAACAAAGAGAGTAATCAAATAATCAAGGCTATTTTATCCCTCGCGAATATTTTGAACCTTAAAACAATAGCAGAAGGAGTAGAAACAAGAAAACAAATTGAGCTTTTAAAAACACTCGGCTGCGATGAGGCCCAGGGTTTTTATTTTTCAAAGCCTTTGTCTGCGGCAGCCTTCGAAAAATTCATAATAGGATTTTCTAAATAACAGATACTCTAAATAGCAATAAAACGTAAAAATTAACTATGAATAAATGGTATAAATATGTTGTTCTTTTTTTTGCGTCAGGGTCATTTGTTGGCTACATCCCCTTTGTATCCGGCACATTCGGGAGCCTGTTAGGACTTATTCTGTACATCGTACTGCACAATTATTTAACAACGCTCTGGCTCATAATCATTTCTATAATATTTTTCTTTATGGGAGTTTACGCTTCGCACAAAGCGGAGCAAATACTCAATGAGCAGGATAGTTCAAAGATTGTTATTGATGAAATTGTAGGCATGATTGTTACCATGCTTTTCTTAAAACCCAATCTAACAAACCTTGCGGCAGGTTTTATTACATTTCGTGCATTTGATATAATAAAGCCGCCGCCAATATCTTACGTTGACAAAAATATTCGCGGTGGGTTTGGTGTTATGTTTGACGATCTTATAGCGGGTGTGTTTGCAAATATCGTTATACATGCCGGGATATTGCTATACCATTTATGATAAGAGCTTTTATCGCAATACCTCTTGAGAAAAAGACAAAAGAAAAGGTTTCAAATATTATAGAAACCTTAGCGCCTCTATCAAATAATATAAAATGGGCAAAAGATGCACAAATGCATATTACAGTTAAATTCCTCGGTAATATAGATGATGATACTATAAACAGGACAAAACTGGCAATGGATACTTTAAAAGAATTACCGGTCTTTAAAATGGAGTTGTTCGGTATAGGTGGTTTTCCCTCCATATCAAATCCGAGAGTATTATGGATTGGCATAACAAGACCCGGGCATTTTAATAGTATTCTTGAACAATTAGCGTTTCATCTACATGATATAAACTATGAAAAACGGGCATTTGCTGCACATCTAACCATAGGAAGGGTAAACGGCATAATCGATAAGCAAGTTCTTGCAAAGGCAAAAGAGTTATGTGATAGTAAAACCATTGCATATTCTATAGTAGATAGGGTTATACTGTTCCGGAGTACGTTAAAACCGACAGGAGCTATTCATACACAGCTATATGCTGTAAACCTTAATAAGGAGGCATTATGACAGGGCTTGATATACAAAACAAGAAAAAAGCAATCGAAATGGCGCTTGCGAACATAGAAAAACAATTTGGCAAAGGCAGCATAATGAAACTCGGCGTCACGGGTGCGGTTGTAGAAACACCCGTTATCCCGACGGGATCCATAGGACTCGATATCGCCCTTGGAGTTGGAGGTATACCAAGAGGCAGAATCGTAGAGATCTTTGGTCCCGAATCCTCAGGCAAAACAACACTTACATTACATATCATTGCACAGGCTCAAAAAGCTGGAGGCGTTGCTGCGTTCATCGATGCAGAACATGCGATCGATGTTAATTATGCAAAAAAGCTCGGGGTAAATATAGATGAACTGCTTGTATCCCAGCCTGATTCAGGAGAACAGGCACTTGAGATAACGGATACACTTGTCAGAAGCGGTGCAATAGATGTTATTGTTATAGATTCGGTCGCAGCACTTGTTCCAAAAGCAGAGCTTGAGGGTGAAATGGGGGATGCTCAGATGGGTGCCCAGGCAAGGCTTATGTCACAGGCATTGAGAAAGCTTACCGCGAACATAAATAAATCTCAAACATCTGTAGTTTTTACAAATCAGATCAGAATGAAGATAGGTGTCTTCTTCGGTAATCCTGAAACAACTACAGGCGGTAATGCCTTAAAGTTTTATTCGTCGGTAAGAATGGACATAAGGAGGATTAGCAATTTAAAAGAGGGTGAGTCGGTGGTTGGAAGCAGGACAAAGGTAAAGATCGTTAAAAATAAGGTGGCACCTCCTTTCCATGAAGCCGAATTTGACATATTATATGGAGAAGGCATATCAAAACTCGGTGAATTAATTGATATTGCAACCGAGATTAAAATTGTGGATAAAAGCGGTGCATGGTACAATTTTAACAATGACCGCATTGGACAGGGAAGAGATAATGCAAGGTTGTTTTTACATGAGCATCCAGATATAGCAGTCAAGATTGAAGAAAAAATTAAACAACATTTTGGTATAATAAAATCGGAAAAAGAACATAAAAAAGAATAGGGTACGGAGGCATAAATGGAGCTAAATGATATCCTGAAGGTTGCAATCAAAGCAAACTCTTCAGACATACATCTAAAAGCAGGGCTACCGCCTATCTTCAGGATAAACGGCTCTTTAGTACCTTATAAGGAAGCACCGAGATTAACCCCGGAAGATCTTGGAAAGATGACGTTTGGCATAATGACACCTATCCAGAGGGAGAAGTTTAAGACAACCTATGAACTTGATATGGCTTACGGCGTGCCGGGACTTGGACGGTTCAGGGTAAATGTGTTTCAACAGAGAGGCACAATAGGTACAGTACTCAGAGTAATACCATTCGGCGTTGCATCCTTTGATCAGCTCCATTTGCCAAAGGTGATGGAAAAAATAGCCACAGAACAAAGAGGACTGGTTCTCGTAACCGGTACAACAGGCAGCGGCAAATCAACAACCCTTGCATCCATGATAGATTACATAAACGGGAGCAGAACATGCCATATTATAACTATAGAAGACCCTATTGAGTATCTGTTGAGGGATAAAAAAAGTATCGTAAATCAAAGGGAGCTTGGAGTTGATACACAGAGTTTTGCAGCAGCTTTGAGGAGCGCATTGAGAGAGGACCCTGATGTGATACTTGTAGGAGAGATGAGAGACTTTGAAACAATAGAAACGGCTCTACTTGCGGCAGAGACAGGACACCTTGTTTTAAGTACATTACATACACTCGATGCAAAAGAAACTATTAGCAGAATCGTCTCAATCTTTCCTCCGTATCAGCAAAAGTCCGTACGGTTGCAGCTTGCAGCCATACTTAAGGCTGTTATCTCTCAAAGGCTTGTTCCAAAGGCTGATAATAAAGGGAGGGTACCTGCTATCGAAGTTATGATTGCAACCGCAAGGATACGTGAACTCATTGAGTCGGAAGAACGGGTAAAAGAGATACCGGACACCATTGCAAAGGGATTTACAACTTATGGCATGCAGACATTTGATCAATCGCTGCTTCAATTGTACAGACAGAATTTGATTACTTATGAAGAATCCCTGAGACAGGCAAGTAACCCGGATGATTTTGCTCTCAGGGTAAAGGGTATTATTGCATCTTCCGATCTGTCATGGGAAGATTTTGACAAGAAACAAAATCCGGAAACGAATAAAGACGAAGACTTTAAAATAGAGAAATTTTAAACCGTGAACACAAAAGACTGCAGAGAGACATTCCTTAATTTCTTTTCAAAGTTGGAGCACAAGGTGATACAAAGCTATCCACTTGTACCGCAGAACGATCCAACCCTTTTATTTACAAATGCCGGCATGGTCCCTTTTAAAAAGATATTTACCGGTGAAGAAAAAGCTGGATTCAAAAGAGCAGCGAGTTCTCAGAAATGCGTGAGAGCAGGCGGCAAGCACAATGACCTTGAAAATGTTGGTTATACCGCAAGGCATCATACCTTTTTTGAAATGCTCGGTAATTTTTCTTTCGGGGATTACTTTAAGAAACAGGCAATAGAATTTGCATGGGAACTTCTTATAAAGGAATTCAAGCTTAATGAGGAACGGCTCTGGGTCACGGTTTATAAAGATGACGATGAAGCATATGAGCTATGGAATAAACATATAAAAATCCCCGGCTCCAGAATCGTAAGGCTCGGTGAAAAAACAAACTTCTGGTCAATGGGTGATACCGGTCCGTGCGGGCCATGCTCTGAAATCATATTTGATCAGGGTGACAGCATAAAATGTGATGATCCTGGTGATGTGGTTGATCTTGAATGCGACAGATACCTCGAAATATGGAACCTCGTTTTTATGCAGTATAACAGGCTTGATGATGGTAACCTTGTTCCCCTCCCTTCCCCAAGTATAGATACGGGAATGGGGCTTGAAAGGATCAGTGCTGTTTTGGCAGGAGTGTACTCTAATTATGATATTGATCTATTCAAGACAATAATAAGTGCGCTTGAAGACATCCTTCATGTTACATACAAGCCCGATACATTCAATGGGGTAGCGTTAAGGGTAATAGCGGATCATATGAGAGCTGCTACATTCCTTATAGGTGACGGAGTTTACCCGTCAAACGAGCAGCGCAGCTATGTGTTGAGAAGGATCATAAGACGTGCCTTGAGATACGCTTTTATGATTGGTATGAGAAGCCCTTTACTTTACACATCGGTGGATACGGTTATTTCGATTTACCGCGGTGTTTATGATGATCTTGCCTCACACTCCAAGATTATAAAGTCTACAATAAAGGATGAGGAAAACAGGTTTTTGACAACGTTTGAAAGAGGTCTTACATTGATCGATGAGCATATAAAAACCATGAGTAGTTCAAATATAAAAAATATTGATGGGACATTTGCATTCAGGCTTAACGATACATTCGGATTCCCCATTGACATACTATCGGATATAGCAAAGGAAAATGGATTTAACATAGATTATGAAACATTTAACATGCTGATGGATGCGCAAAAACAAAAGGCAAGAGAATCAAGCAACATGAGCAAAGGCATTGATGTGAAGGATGTATCCGTTTACAATAAGATACTTGAGACAACGGGTATTACAGAGTTTCTCGGCTACAGAAGACTATCATTGAAAAGCAGGATTATACACATAGTAAAGGATAAACAGTTATTGAGTGAATTAAACGAAGGAGAAGAAGGCATACTTATTTTTCAAGAAACACCTTTTTATCCGCAAGCAGGCGGCCAGGTTGGGGATACGGGTATTATATCATTGAGTTCAAACGAGTTTAAAGTAACAGATACTTTTAAGCCTGTTGAAGGCTTGATTGCGCATGCAGGTAAGCTTGAACACGGGAGACTTACGGTTGGACAGGAAGTAGAGCTCCTTGTAGATAAGGAAAATCGTAAGGCGATTTCTATTCATCACACATCAACCCATCTTTTGCAGTCAGCACTTAGAAATGTCATAGGCTCGCACGTAAAACAGGCGGGTTCTTTTGTTGATCAAGGCAGGCTAAGATTTGATTTTACCATTAACAAAGGGCTTACCGATAATGAGATTTTACATGTAGAGTCAATGGTCAATCAATGGATCCGTGAAAATCAAGCGGTAAATATAACTTTTTCCTCTCTTGAAGATGCTGTAAAAGAGGGTGCAATGGCACTTTTTGATGAGAAATATAAAGATGTTGTCAGGGTTATAACAATCGATAAGATTAGCAAAGAACTCTGCGGCGGGACCCATCTAAAAAGGACTGGGGATATAGGACTATTTATTATACTAAAGGAATCATCGGTAGCTTCAGGGGTTAGAAGAATAGAGGCTGTTTCCGGTGATGCAGCTTACAGGTATGTAAAAGAAAAGCTTTTAGCTTTAAAGGAAGCCGCATCCCTCTTAAAAACTCCTGAGGATGATGTAAACAATAGTATAAAAAAATTACAACAAAGGATAAAAGAGCTTGAAGCAAAACAAAAAAACGACTTTTCAAAACCGCTATCTAAAATAACGGATGAGCTGATGAAAAAGGCAGTTGATATAAAAGGTATTAAGGTTATAAGTGGTATAGTTGAGGATGTAACAATAGAAGATGCAAGAACATTATCTGATATGCTAAAAGGAAAACTTCAAACGGGTGTTGGTGCATTGGGTTTAAGTATAAACAACAAAGCCAATATTATTGTTTTTGTTACAAAGACACTTACAGAAAGATTCAAAGCATCAGACATTGCCAAACAGCTTGCTATAATGATAGGTGGTAATGGTGGAGGCAGGGAAGACTTTGCGCAAGCAGGCGGCACTTCTGTAAATAAATTAAAAGATGCAATAGAGAGTTTACCCGGATTGATTGAGCAAAAAGTATGATATTAAAATGGAGGAATATATGTCAAAAGTATGTGCGATATGCGGCAAAGGCCCATCTTTTGGGCACAAAGTAAGTCATGCAAACAATAAAACAAACAGGCGTTGGGAAGCAAATCTACAAAAGATAAAAGTCGTTTTGAAAGGTGAAACACAAAGAGTCTACGTCTGTACAACATGCATTAAATCCGGC
Source organism: Deltaproteobacteria bacterium (assembly GCA_023382265.1). Lineage (NCBI taxonomy): Bacteria > Pseudomonadati > Myxococcota > Myxococcia > Deltaproteobacteria bacterium. The sequence continues at coordinate 23,584 of JAMCPX010000034.1, forward strand.
AAAATACAAAAAGTTGCCTAATGGAGTAAAATGATGAGAGAAAAGGATCGCGATTTACGCAGAAAACAAAGAAGAAAATTAAAAATGCTGAAACTAAGAAAAAAACAAAATATAGACCAAAAGGCAGAAAGCAAACACGAGCAAGAATGATTTAACTAAAATAGTGCATTGAAAAACAGATAAATCTGCCCTGAAGCAAAGATGAGGCAGTTCTTTATTCTCTTTAGGTTCCAAAGTAAAGTTTGGAATTGTGTTTATTTTCTCTCGAATAGTTTCTTGTATTGTCCGTAGCCTTCCTTATCGAGTTTTTCCTTTGAAATGAATCTGATTAAGGCAGAGTTTATGCAATAACGCAATCCCATGGGTTTAGGCATATCATCAAAAATATGCCTAAGATGCGAACCGGCACTTAATAACAGCTCACTATATACAATATCCTTATATATACCTTCTCTGTAGTTGTTCCAGCATGCATTGTCAAAAGGCCTTTCTGTACCGCGTTCTTGAGTACTTCGAAAACATGATGATTACCCTATATGATTAAATATCCGCGGCCAAACACTTAGAATACTGTTTCATCGTTAGAAAAAAACAAGATAGCGGGGGAAGGATTTGAACCTTCGACCTTCGGGTTATGGGTTCTAAAAAGGGCAAAAACATAAGGTGTTAAATTATATGGCAAATCCTACGCAACCCCTTTATTTATCAGCACTAACAGATTGTTATGACTTGTTACATGTTGTTATCTGTTTACACCATTTTTATATAGGGGGTGATCACAAAAGGGATCACAGTGTTGTATACAATTATCCTGAATAGGATGAGTATTGCCTAAGCTATTTGTCAATGCCGAGAATTAAGACTGGTATATCTATGTTAGAAATGCCACGCTTTTGAAGATCCCACAGAAATTGTTCAAAGTAAGAAACACCGCTCGACATCTCATTTGCAAAATTTTTGACGGGAACTATTTCTATACCAACATCAATATATCCGAGATTATGAAAAATAGTCATTTTGGCTGCCACGTTGTAAACCATAAAAGCGTATTTGCCAAACTGAACTTCTACTCCGAGCCTTTCCTTCAAGAAGTCCATTTCTCTAAAAGCACCAGCGTGCAATTTTGATGGGTTGTAGCCATCAACATAGTATTCTGTTGGATACTCACACTGTACTCTTTTGGCTTCCCAATTATATTTTTTAAACTCTTTTTTGAAAGCTTTATTTAATCTCTTTGGACTATATAGTATTGTTCCACGCATGGTTTTTTCTTTACTTCGTTTAGTCTTATACTTACTTGCATCAACTGACATGATAATTCTTTTAATTTCATTAAATAATTGTGAATATTGGCTATCAACAGCTTCTTTGCCATTATTGAATGAGTAAATACCGACAATTTTCATTATGTTACTTCTGATTATTTAGCCAACTGAGTGGGATTTGTGATACTTTTTCTTTTCCTGTTGGTTGATAAACAGGTTTGCCAAGTGGACGAATCTTTAAAGTACCATCAAAAAATTGTCCTATTCTTTCTCTGGCAATTTTAATATATTGTGGCTCTTTATCTACTCCCACAACCCTTCGTGAATTTTTAATACCAGCAATTAAAGAAGAGCCTACACCGCAATATGGGTCAAGTACCCAATCGGCCTCATTTGTAAGTGCAAGAATACACCTTTCAACAAGCTCTATAGGGAATTGGCAAGGGTGAATTGTTTTCTCTGGATGATTTGCTTTAACATTAGGAATCTCCCAAATTTCCTTGTCCCAATCTTCATTAATTATTCTCCATAAATCTGAAGGATTTTTACCTAACGGATTCCCTGAGGGTAGCCCTATTTTATTACCTTTAAAATGTGTTTTACCCGGGTACTTTGATGGAATACGGACAGCATCTAAGTTAAATAAATAGTCGTCTGTTTTTGTAAACCAAAGAATCACTTCGTATCTACCTGAAAATCTTTTTGAAGCATGTAATCCATGTTCAAAATGCCAAATAATTCTATTCCGTAGTTTAAGGTTATGTTTTTTAAAGATATTATAATAAAAAATATCTAATGGAAATACCTCTACGTCCTTTACAAAATTTCCAACCTGCCAACAAAGGCTTCCTTTATTATTAAGAGTACGTATCAATTCATTTATGACTTCTTCTTGAGTTTCAAAATAGTTTTCCATGGCAGTTCGTTTCTCATATTCTTTACCCAAATTGTAAGGTGGAGAAGTTATAATTAATTGAAACCATTCATCGGGAAGGGTATGAAGAAATTTTAACGTGTCACCATCATGCAAAACAATTTCTGCATCCTTTGAAAAATTTGTATAAATGTCAGACGGTTTAAATATGTTCATATTAATCTATTCCTAATTTATTGTATAAATACTTTTTTTGCAAGCTTTTAGTGTCCTGTTCGGGGATAGTTGAAACCCCTTGCCTTCAGGCGAAGCTACTTACGGCGAAATGGGCTAAGCCTATGAGCTAATATTTTTTTGTTTCTTGTTTTACAGCCGACTTCAAGTCGGCAGACTTATGAACCCATCGGCTTATAGCCGATGGTCATTGAGTTGATGAGTAATTTATTTAAAGCAAGCATGTAGAAGACAGGGTAAAAACCTGCCTTCTTTATTGCTCAATATCATAGCAGACCTTTTATCTTATAACTCAATAATAATGGATCGAATAATGGTGTTATCGAATATCGTAATTGCATTATAGAATAGAATTCCATGTAAGGAATATTCGATATTTACGTATCGGGTATCGATGAGATACCAAAGGACTGACCGGAAGATACTGGTGGACTACTGATTCATCAATTGATGATATTGTAAGTATTTGATATTTCGTATAGCAGAATGTGTAACTTATTGTTTTTCCGTAGGCAGGTAGACGCCGGATAACATGGAGCGTATACTGTAAGCTACAAAAGCATAACACTTCATCGTAAATGAATCGAACAATATCATAGAATATAGCAAGTGAATCAGAGAACATCCGATACAAATCGATTTAAGATCGGTATTTCGGTGTGAGCTACGGAACGTAAATCGATTAAAGACCGGTTATTCGGATTTAATTTCTATGTAAGGAATGTTTGAAATCGTTTTGCTATATGAATGCATCGGCATAAGTAGACGGATACTATTTTAGGGATGATAGTAACCTGATTTAGTCATCAAGTCTAATTCTTTTTTAAATTCCTGTGCGGATTCAATTTTAACATAGTATTTAGTTTTTATTGTGCCTTGCCTATATAATAGATCGAGCTTCCATTCTCTAAATGCATTATGAAACAAAATAAAATATTTATTGATAGTGTTGTCAGATACGCTCTGAAGAAATATTTTATTATAATTTTTTCTAACAGGTTTTTTTCTTTCATTTTTAAACTTATCAAATTGCTTTCTTATAGTATTTTCTGTAATGGAATAGCCACTCATTTTACTAAAATGTGTCACTATTGCTATTAAGAGGTCTAACCATTTATTTATCTTGTCTGTACAATATTGGACGGCATACGTATATAAACTACCTGCGAAGTATTCTATATTTAAAGGCAAGCTTTGATTGTTTTTTATGCGTTCTTTTTCTTTGTCTATTTTTTTTACCCATCGTGTTAAGGTGCATAAGGTAAAGGGAGATTCATAAATTTCTACATATGGGATTAATCTATTTTCTAATATGTTTTGCAATGTCTTATGAGGGGTTGCTATAGTATAATTTTTTCCCTTTGTTCCTTCTTGCTCAAAAGGTATCGGTTGTTTATTTATGAATTTTTCTACAACAAGGTTAGATATTGATAAGTGATCCGATGAAGCTATCTTCAAAGTGCCGTCTGGTAGATGTAATGCTTTTGAGAGACCTTCTTTGATTGTCAAAGTATTCTCTATTTTTATATAAGGGTTTTCCTTTACCCGCTCTTTTATTTTCTCTACTTCATAATATGCCTTAAAAGCATCTATTTTCTGTTTTATATCATCTTTAAATTTTGAATCCATATTTTTATCTGTCCACTTATTAAACAAACATATAAATAAAAAGCCTGCATAATCTGCAAGATGTTTATAGTCTAAATCTGATTGCGTAGTTTTATGATTTGAATTTTGGGAAGTATTTTTTTGAATTTGTAATTGCAGAAACGGCTGGCTTCCTACAAACGTACTAAGCCAGACTGCATAATTTGTGATCCGCTTATCGTTTGATATATTAGCGATGTAATCCTGCCAGTTGATCGCCGGTTGTAAAGGATTGGGATAGGTCGGAGCTATTTTCTCAATAACCCTTTTATTCTCTTTAGAAAGCGAGGTCTCTAACATCGTGTATGAAACCGTCTTTGCTTCACTCAATAAATGTAATTTACTTGTTTTCATGCAAAGTAACTGCCTTTTTTAAATACCCTATTTTTTGCCTATTTTCCCCGCAAACCAGCATGGACAAACATTTGAACATCTGCAAAGGTAGTTTACCACATTCCGATGAAATAGTGAATGGACTTAGATTATGGGTGAAAGGAGAATTAAAAATATGCTTATAGATATAAAAACAGCAGCATCGGAATTGGGCATAAAGACCGGAACTTTATATGGCTATTGTTCACGATCTCTCGTGCCCTATGTCAAGGTCGGGCGGGTTATCCGCTTCGATTTAAATGAACTTGTGTCTTGGTTTAAAAACGGCTCATTTCAAAAGGCAAAAGATGAGGTTTTTAATAGATCAAAATGTCATGAGCATCCCTAACCAACTGTTATGGTTTTTAAAAGAAAATATAAAAAAATGAAAACATTCTTTAGTTATTTTTTAGTCTTATTCAGTATCACGCCGAGGAACACTTTTTACGCTAAAATAGAACATTCGGTGAATATGGTTGTTCCACTCCATAGAACATTAGTTCTTCACGGTAGAACAAGGAAAATTTATGTCATATACGAAAATTTCTAACGACATTCTCCTGAACCTTAAAGAGCTTAGACTTACGCCCTACGATCTGACTGTTTACATGATTCTACGGCTTCACGACTACGACAAAGGTTATTCATATCCATCGGTACGAACCATTGCAAAAATTACCGGATTATCACTTGGGGCTATCGTGAATTGCACCAAAAAATTACAAAACTCTGGGATTATATCTATAAAGAGAGAAAAAAATCATAATGTTTACACATTCCTCGACATTCGCAAGGAAAGTATGGATGCCTCAAAGCAGGAATACAATAAACTTGATGTCGATGTAATTCCAAAGCAGTACCCAAAAATGGAAAACAGACTGTTAACATGCAGGGACAACCAAACTGGAGAAGAGTACGAAGGTTCAGAAAGCAATGGGATAGTGACCTTGACTCAATCCGAGCCGGTTTCTTCTCCAGACAAGAGGAATTTTTTAAGCCTTTCAGTCGTTAATTTGTTAATCCATTTTTCAGAAATATAAAAAATAAGGAAAGGAGGTGAAAAGGTCATGGCAAAGTCTAAAGACTTAGTAGAAGTAACGGTAAAAATTCCAAAGGGTACTTACGGCAAACTGCTGGTAACTTCAGAAGATGAGGGCATACCGGTTGACGATCTGGTAACGGAAGCAGTCGAAGATCATCTTGAACCAGAGGAAAACCCTGAATGAAAGGGGTTAAATTTATGGGGTGGGCATTTATTGCCTGCCCCCTTCTTGTGATACGGGAGTTTTACAAAAGTAGGTATTTTGTAAAGCAAACAGGCATTTTTAAGAGGTAAAAGCATGAATTTGAACATGCTAAAAGACGTAAAATTTAACAAAAGGTATAGGAATTGTAAACATGAATAACCTGCCTGTTGTTCAAAAACTTTCAATGGCACGGTATGAAAGCAAGGACATACCTGTCTACCTGTCCGCTCCAGAGGTCAACGCAATGCTGGAAGCCTGCAAGAATAATAAGCGGGATCATTTGCTTATAAATGTTCTTTGGCAATCAGGGTGTCGGATCACGGAAGGCCTGAAGATAACACGCAATGATGTTGATCTATACAATTTATCTATTAAGGTTCTGACCGAAAAAAAGCGATCGAAAAAAGGAAAGCCTATTTACAGGGTGATCCCTATAACGGCAGAGCTATCAAACGAGCTTGCCAGTTACGCTTTAACACAGAACATAACGGAAAGGTTTTTTGATATTACAAGGCAAAGGGCTTTCCAAATTATCAGGTCTATTGCACACAAAGCTGGTATCACAAAGCCCGTCCATCCGCACACATTAAGGCATAGTTTTGCCGTCAACTGCATAGGTCAAGGCGTACCTTTGCCGGTAGTAAAAGACCTTTTAGGACATTCAAGCGTACTTACAACAATGGTGTATTTGCGGATCGTCCAGCTGGATACACGGCAGTTTTTATCAGGGATTAAGTTTTAACATGAAAAAACCGATCACGGACTACTTAAACACATACCTTTATATAGGCTATTTTGTTACGCATAGGCACGTAGAAACGACGATCTTCCCGCTATTCATATCTGACTACCAGTCAAGTACCGGAAGGGCTTTTAAAGCCCCTAAACACATATTTTTGCATTCTAAGCAGAAAACAATAAACCGTATCACTACATCTAAACATATAAAAGAAGGTCTTAATTGTTGCAATTCCTATGTCGATAAAGTATATTTATCAGGGCGTAGGGTTGCCATATTTTTTACCGCCTTAAATACAAACAAAGGGGGTGAAAGACATTGTATTTAAGAGGAGAAATATGGTGGACGCAATTCAAACGCAACGGTAAGCTTATACGCCTTTCGACTAAGGAAAGGGATAAAGGCATAGCAAAGAAAAAAGAAGCCGAGCTTATAGTAGATTTCGACAAACATGGATTAAAAAACGAAGGTAAAAAAAAGAGATTCAAGGATATGGCGGATCGGTACATGACAGAGTATGCAATTACAAAAGCACCCAAAAGTCAGGTAAGAGATTCAATCTCTTTAAAACACCTGCTCCCCGTGTTCGGAAATATGCCGCTTATTCAGATCACACCCGATCAAATAGCACGGTACAAAACGAAACGTAGGAACGAAGGTGCTGCACCCAAAACCATAAACCATGAATTGGGCTTCTGCAAACATGCCTTTAACATTGCAATCCGTGAATGGGACTGGATTTCGGTCAATCCCTTCTATCGTGTAGCAATGGAAAAGTTACCACAGCCCCGTGTGCGTTACCTAACAAGGGAAGAATTTGAAAGATTGTATCAGACAGCTAACGACAGGCTAAAGCCGATCATCGTGATCGCTGTACACACAGGAATGCGCCTTGGCAATATCTTGGGTCTCACATGGCAGGACATAGACCTTACCAGAGGTATGATTACACTCGAACACACGAAAAACGGAGAGCGTCTTGGTCTGCCCATGAACGGAACAGTCAAGAATCTGCTGGTACAGCTCAACAAAGTAAGGCATATCAAAAGCCCCTATGTGTTCCCTACTTCGACAGGCACAAAGTTTGACAACTCAAAGATCGGTAAATGGTTCAGGGACGCATGTAAAAAAACAGGGATACGGGATTTCAGGTTTCACGATCTCCGGCACACCTTCGCAAGCTGGTTGGTGCAAGCGGATGTTAATCTTTACAATGTGCAAAAACTTTTAGGTCATAAAGATTTTAAGATGACACAGCGGTATGCGCACCTTGCACCTGACAATCTGAAAAATTCTGTAGCTGTTTTGGATCAAATTCAAGGCAGGGTGATCACAATAGGGGATCACAGTGGTGAAATTCAATGACGAAAAGAACCCCTAACCTATTGAAAAACAAGATAGCGGGGGAAGGATTTGAACCTTCGACCTTCGGGTTATGGGCCCGACGAGCTACCAGACTGCTCCACCCCGCGTCAAATAATGTCTATATAAATAGAAGTTATTGCGTCTTGTCAAGGTATATGTCTAACTTGCCGAAATCTCAAATATCTTAAATGGATCAAAGTGTTCAGACAAACTACCCTATTGCATTTTTTTGTTAATTAATTATAGTATAGATCCAGGTGGGAGGTAGTATGGGAGTTTCATTAAATATATATCATAAGGTTCGCTGGCTCACTATAATCCTATTTATAGGTTATTCATTATTTAACCTTTCTGGTTGTACTTCATGCAGTAAACGATCTTCATCCTCCACTCCTCCTCCGCCTGTTTACATTGATTCATTCACTACAACAAGCGGAGGCCGGGTTACCGACACCGGATATACGCCTGCAACGTTCACATTCACTGTAACTGCCCACTCTAAAGCATCCATCGTATCATACAAATGGAGTTTTATAGATGATCAATACGGCAATCCACAGTTTATAGCGACCACAACATCACCAACAGCAGTTTATACTTATACACAGCCAACCCCTAACGGTACATATAATATTATAACAGTAAGGGTAACGAACAATAAGGGTGTTTATAAAGACGCCAATGCCTCGATCACGGTGAATCAATGGACACCGCCAACCCTTGCCCTTATGCCATCAACATTATTGAACCAGCAAATACCATTTTCAATAATTATTCAGGCTGATGCGTATCCTTCATCGGGCGCTACGATCACGGAATGCGAATGGGATTTTGGTAATGGGCAGGGATTCTCGGTTACACAGACCACCTCTCTTTTACCGGGTCATTTCCACCAGCTTGGGGAGTTTACCTATTTCACTGTCGGCACATATCCTATTATTGCAAAGGTTATTGACTCTGCTGGGTTCACCGCAACCGCATACCTGACTGCAACTGCTGAGGTTAGTATTAATCCTACTTCTATGTATCAATTAAACAGTCAGGGTAATTATATTAATTTTGGAGATATCGGCGGCACCCCTTATGCATTCCTGTCAGATGGACAAGCAGGTATAAAGGTATTTGACATGTCAAATCCACAATCACCTGTAATGGTAAGCAGGTGGTATGATCCTCATTCTATGCCTGCTGAGGCATGCTCATTACTTGGGAATTATCTTTATTGTGCATTCCAGCAGACGGTGTACATATTTGATGTTTCAAATCCGTCTTCACTTCAATGGATAAAAGCAGTATTGCCTCCAGCAAATATTACTTACAAGATTTTATCAAGGGCACTCGCAACAACCATAAGCGGAACAAATTATCTTTTTGTCGCAGATGCCCAGGCGGGTACAATTGATATCTTCAGCCTTGCCAATTTTACACAGGCGGCATTCATAACACAGGTAACCGCCCCCTATATTTCCGGAACCGGTTATCCCGCACCCATCAATGACATATTTATAACATCAACCACAGGCACGAGCCCAACATACTATGCTTATGTTGCGGCAGATACAGGCGGATTTGCCATCTACAATGTAACAAATCCAACAGATACAACACTGCTTGGTGTAGCATCTAACTCCTCTAATCCGTACTTGAGCATTAATAACGCAGTTGGTGTATGGATGACCGATACAAATTACGCGTATGTAGCAGATTCAAGCAATGGAGCTGTACTTGTCGATATAAAAGCTCCATCACACCCTGTTGCAATAGCATCTTACCCTGCTTCAGCAACCGGCATATGGGTTACAGGAACAACAGTGTACCTTGCCGCAACATCGGGTTTGTACCTGTGTCCTGTCAGCTTTGGATTAATTCCATCAATCTCCTGCGGTTCGCCGATTCAGCTTACCTTCAGTAGTTTTAGTCCCATCCAGGCAAGTAATGTGTACGGCGGCATGATCAGCGGTAGTTTATATGCATTTGTACCTCAACTCTACGGATTTGATACATTCACAACAACAAACTCTTCTTTGCCAAGTCATACGTCGTTCTATCAAACTTATGGGCATGGAAATAGTGTGATTGCAACCGATACCGGCAGCATGTACCCGGGACTCGCAGGGCTGGGCTTTAGTTATATCGCATTTATTACCAATAGTTTTCAACAGGGTTTTTCATTCTCGGGTGGCGGCATTGATATTGTCGGCTATAATCAAGGTTTTACACAACCGGACTTTTTAAGCCGTATAACTACGAATACAAATCCTTACGGCGTTGCCATAACCTCTACCTCATTTACAGGGACATCTTACACCGTGTCTACAATTGCAGCAGGCTCGGTTGTTGATCTAGCGGACATGTCAAATCCTGCATCACCATACTGGCTTCCCGGAAGCTGGGATGATGCTGTTAATGTGAGTTCTAATCAGTGCGCATCACCATTCTACGACAAGATATATTTAACAGACCCGCAGCATTTCATTGTTGGAGATAATTCTGAATGCGGCGGGTATTATGTCACCATGCCAGCGGCATTTATTACACCGACTACTACTTATTATAATATTTATGGAATCCCTAATACAAAAGGTGATACAGGACAGGATATGTGTTTATTAAACAATACGGTTTTTATTGCAGGTAACCTCTACGGCACAAACGAAACTGTTCTAAATGCATATCCGCTTACAGCCAATATGGTGATTTCACAATTCAACTTTGGGAGCACCGGAAGTGCACCTTCACTTTTCTGTGAGGACAGTGGACGGATCTTTATTGCCATGGGTGCATCCGTTACATCCATCAATTACAGTAACCTCAATGCACCACAGATCATCTCTACATTTACGCCCTCGTCAAATACAATTCTCACTTCATTTACGGTTGTTGATAATATTGGCTTTGCAGGTTATTCCAATGTTGTAAATTCACCTGCAGAAGGTGGATTTTATGTGTTGGATTTACGGAACCCTTCAAACATGTTACTCATCGGCAGTATGGATTACAATATCCTGAGCCTCGATCCGGATTACAGCTTTATTAGTGATGATTATCTTATACCAAACAGTATTTACGCAATAAAAGGGACGGATGGGTATTATTATGTATTGCTCCTTACCCCAAACCGTGTGATTACATTCCAGATTTACGGCGCGCCATAAAGCACAGCTGCTCAAAAAGAGCAGGTAAATGAACTTCTGTATCATGCAAAAATTTATATATAGTATTATATTCATTCTATGAAAATAGAAAACATACCCTTTCCAAAAGAGTATGGCTCATGGGGCATACTCCTAACATCCTGTATAATAGGACTTGCAATATCTGGACATATAATGCGGCAATCTTATTTAGCGTTTATGGGCATTGCCATAATCTTTATGTCAAAGGCATCGATTGGTATCTTCATAAGAAGGCATGATAAAAATTCACTCATCTTTACGGTTGTTTATCTTGCAATAGGACTATTACTTATCCTGCCTGCACTTCTGCTGATAGATATGAGCATAATTATGGTTTTACTCATAATCCCATTGGCTGCTATTATCGTATATGCATTATCAGCCTACCTGCATAAAGAACGCTCATCAATTGTCGAGTTTTTCGCAATGGCAGCACTTACACTACCTGCTGCCTTTTTCCAACTTCTGCCTGTCAACAGAATAAACATGACGATCCTTGTTATATGGCTAATGGTGTTTCTTTACTTTTCTGCGAGCATATTCAGGGTTAAGATGCTTATATTCAAAAATAAGACGTACAGGCTGGCTAACATGATCTATCTCATAATAATTGTAATATTTATTTATGCAGCCATTCATGAGCATGTGATGCCATGGCTAGTAGGTATAGCGTTCTTACCACTCATTGAAAATCTTGTTGACACTTTCAGGTATATTAACAAACGCAGCCTAAAGGTCGTCGGAGTAACAGAGCTTATCAAAGGAACCATATTCGCTGTAATTCTTATCCTGATAGCAAAGAATGCGTTTTTATAAAAAATTATTAACCCGAAAAATGCAATTGAGAAAAATCTACCTCTATCACGAACAAATGAAACGGTACCGGGCAATTACATAAAAATAAAAGCAAAACAATTAGATGTCATCTTATAAAAAGACTTCTGTAATAAAGCATAAAGTAAACATAAGAAACAGGTAAGCCAAATAATAAAGCATCTATTCTATCCATTACACCGCCATGACCCGGAAAGATTGTGCCCGAATCTTTGATACCGGCATCTCTTTTAATCTTTGATTCAATAAGATCCCCGATAAGGGCGGCTATGCTTAGCAATACCGATAGTATAAGTGCATGTTTAAGCGGTAAGAAATCGGGAACTATGTACCATATAACGGCACCGGTAAAAAGGCTTGAAACAATACCGCCGATAACCCCTTCCCATGATTTTTTAGGACTTATATTTGGGGCAACCCTGTTTTTCCCATAATTTTTTCCTACGAAATAAGCACCCGTATCATTCATAAATACAACAGCCACGACAAAGAATAACCCGTACACGCCTGTCTTTTCACTTATATGTATGGAACTTAAAAATGTACCGCCGATATTTTTATATCTATCCAAAAGAAACAAACCGAGGTTCCTTATGAGTAAAGAGAAGCTTAATAAACCGGGTATATATAGAACTGCAAAGATCGTTCCGCTTATTCCAGATATTGCAGCCTGATTATCCTTTTCGAACAAACCCATAAATGAGATAAGAAGGAGTGCACAGAAAATCACTATAAAATAGTATGATGGATTCTTAAAGAAGTAAAAAGAAAAAACAATAAACAGCCCTGAGACATAGCCTGCAATCTTAACGGGCTTGTATTTCTTTAACTCCATAATGCTGAAAAATTCCCATAATCCCACAAACATTACAAACACTACAAGGGTGAGTAAAAAATAACCGCCGTACAAAAACGCATATATGAGAACCGGTACGCCGATTGCTGCTGTTAAAACTCTTTTTGCAAGTTCACCAAACTTCATGTCTCACTCTTATGCGTGTTCAAGACTTCAAGCATCGCTGCTGCAGTTTGATACCGTTTAACCTTATCTTTCTCAATACCTTTCATTATAAAACCATCAAGCCATTCAGGGATTTTTGTAACCGTCGATGGGACCGGAGGGAACATCCTTATCTGTTTTGCCATTACCTCAGAAGTACTGCCTGTAAATGCGGGTTTTCCAGTTACAAGTTCATAGATAATCATTGAGAACGAATATATATCACTGCGTTCATCAACGTCTTCACCCATCGCCTGTTCCGGCGACATATACCTTGGTGAACCCATGATTGTTCCTGCCATTGTAAAAGAGGCAGAACCTAGTATCTTTGCAAGTCCAAAATCCGCAATCTTGAGAATGCCATCCCGTCTTAAAAGGATGTTCATCGGTTTTAGGTCCCTGTGTATGATTTTCATACCATGTGCATACTCTATGCCCATCAGTATCTGTTCCGCGTAATCTAGTATTGATTTTAACTGTAGCTTAGAGTTTTTTGATGCCATATCGAGTGAATCTCCATCCACTAATTCCATTGTATAATACAGGCCTTTTGTATCTTCTATTATATCATAAATCTGCACTATGTTTGGATGTGTAAGTTTTGCAAGCAGTTTTGCTTCTCTCAAAAATCTGTTCTTGAATTCCCTATCATTAGAAAATTGTATCGGCAGTTCTTTTACGGCAACCTGCCTTTCAAGGACTTTATCTTCAGCAAGCCATACAACACCCATGCCTCCGCGGCCAAGTTCGCTGATCTTTTTATATCTGTTCAGGATGATGCCTGCTTCTATGGATGGCTGTTTTACGACTGTTCTTTCACCGGCATTTTCAGGGATTTCGCTCACAATAGTCATTGTCGGATTTCTTACAGAACCTAAGATACTTTTCAGTTTATCTATTTTATTTTCTATGTCTGAAATGATCTGAGGATCCGTAACAAGAGATAATGCTGTTTTTAAGTTATATATTGCAGATGATAAATCCCGCTGCTTTTCCGCGCGTTCTGCCTTTTCAAAAGACTCCTTTACCAACCCCTCAGCCTCACTTAATGTTGACTTTAATAAGAGTAAAGCCCACGGTACCGCTGCGCCAATAGTCAGCAGATAAAGATAAAAAGACCATTCATCATATTCTACGAGCCATTTTTTAGAATGTTGTTCTGTTTCTATAAGTCCCAGAAATCTCTTTTCCTTTTTTACAGGCGGGTATTTATGTTGCAAATATACTGGGAGCTCATGCTTAATACCTATAACCGCTATTACCAAAAAGATATACAGGGGTATTAATTTTCTAGCTAACAACCGCCATATCGCAGGTTTTTTTATTGCTTTAAATATTCCCATATCTTTTTTTTACTCTCACAATATTCTTAGACGCACCGGTATCATCAGATGTAACAACAACCCCTTGAAGTTCTCCATGTCCTTTTGCAGGCTCAAAGTGCCTTTGTATGGAAGTTAAAAACCGAGATATAACCTGTTCCCTATCCATACCTATGACCCCGTCTACAACACCAGTCATACCGGCATCTGTAATACAGGATGTTCCTGAAGGTAAGATGGTTTCATCAGAGGTTTGTACGTGCGTATGAGTACCTATGACCGTGGTGACCTTTCCATCAAGATACCATGCAAGCGCTTGTTTTTCGGATGTTGCCTCTGCATGAAAGTCTACCACAATATGTTTCAAATCAGGGTATTGTGATTTTATCTCCCGTATTACCGTATCCGATGTGTGAAATGGACATTCTGCAGGCGGCATGAATACCCTGCCGATAAGGTTTACAACAGCAATGGACTGACGGTCTTGTTTTGTCATTATCGTCCACCCCCTGCCAGGCGCTGATAGAGAGATGTTCATGGGTCTTATAATGGTATCATCGGTTGATAGATAAGGGATGATCTCTTTATGTTCCCAGATATGATTGCCTGTTGTTATAATGTCTATACCCATATCATGAAGCTCTTGAACAAGTGCAGGTGTAATTCCAAATCCGCCTGCCGCATTCTCACCATTGGCTATCACGTAATCGATGCTGTATTGATCTTTTAAATCCTTTAACAAGGCTGCTATAATATTTCTTCCTTGTTTAGCAACGATATCTCCTATAAACAGGATGTTCATTTTTTATCTCCGTTCTTTATTCTATTTTTACCACTTCTGAGACCCTAACCAATAAAAACACATTAAGAAAAAAAGTGTCATTGCGAGAAACGGCACTTTGTTCCATAACGAAGCAATCCCTCGATACCGGTAGATTGCTCGACCCAGCTTAGCTGTGTGCCCATGCTTTCAATGACAATGCAAAAATATTTATTGCGTTTGTATTATTTTGCAAATACAGATGACCTTGTTTCTCTAATAACAGTTACCTTTATTGTCCCCGGGTAGCTCATTTCTTTCTCTATCCTGTCCGCGATCTGTTTACTCATTATTGTTATATCATCATCTGAAACCTTGTCAGCAGCTACAATAACCCTGATTTCTCTTCCTGCCTGGATTGCATAAGCTTTTTCTATGCCATCAAAAGATTTAGACAGTCTTTCAAGATCATCAAGCCTTTTAACGTAAGCCTCATACATCTCTCTCCTGGCCCCCGGCCTTGCCGCAGATAGTGCATCAGCAGCCTGCACCAGAATACCAAGTATGCTTACAGGGTTATCATTATGATGCTGCTCGATTGCTTCAACAACCCTTGGAGCCTCACCATATTTCCTGGCAAGATTTCCGCCTATAACAGCGTGCGAGCCTTCGACCTCATGATCAACTGCTTTACCTATA
The DNA here is from genome assembly GCA_023382265.1 of Deltaproteobacteria bacterium. Classification (NCBI taxonomy): domain Bacteria; kingdom Pseudomonadati; phylum Myxococcota; class Myxococcia; species Deltaproteobacteria bacterium. Next base: position 39,118 of record JAMCPX010000034.1, read on the forward strand.
TCATGCAAAAGCCCTGCTCTTTTTGCCTGTTTTATGTTTAACCCGAGTTCTGCTGCCATTATACCCACTATAAACGCAACCTCTATTGAATGCTGATAAACATTCTGTGCATAACTTGTTCTATACTTTAGCCTTCCTACCAGCTTGATCAGTTCGGTATGGATACCGTGTAACCCGAGATCAAACACAGCACGATCACCTGCATCCTTCATACTCTTTTCCACTGTCTGAGATGTTTTGTTTGCTATTTCCTCTATTCTGCCGGGGTGAATGCGGCCGTCCGATATAAGCTTTTCGAGTGAAAGCCTTGCTATCTCTCTTTTTACCGGATCATGCCCGGATATGGTTATAGATTGAGGGGTATCGTCAATTACAATATCAACACCCGTTGCTGCTTCTATTGCTCTTATATTCCTTCCCTCCCTTCCTATGATCCTGCCCTTAATCTCATCGCTTGGTATACTCAGCTTTGTTACCATAATGTCCTGTGCATATTCACCGGAGTATCGTTGTATCGCTACTGCAATGATCTCCCTTGCTTTATCCTCTGCAGTTTGTTTTGCCGCATCCTCAAGTTGTTTAAGCATTTTTGCGATATCGTGTTTTGCTTTTTCTTTAGTGCTTTCTATCAACAATTGTTTTGCGTCTTCGAATGAAAGCTCTGAAATCCGCTGGAGTTCCCTGTTGATATCTTCTATTTTTCTCTTATACTCTTCTTCCCTCTTCTGAAGGGATTGTTCCGTGTTCCCGATATTTCTTTCTTTTTTCCCCACTTCAAAGTCTCTTTTATTAAGTATATCTTCTTTCTTCTCAAGATACTCCTCCTTCTGGAGGATCCTTTTTTCAAGCATTACTAATTCTTCTCTGCGTTCTTTTGTCTCTTTTTCAAATCCAGCCCTTAATTCAAGGAGATTATTTTTTGCATGCAGCGCGGATTCTTTTTTAATATGATCCGCCTGTATCTTTGCCTCCTCAAGTATTGTTTTTGCCCTTTGTTCAAGCTGGTTGATCTTTGTTCTGGCTATTTTTTTATTCAAGAAACTGGACAGCAGATAGCCTATTACAAGACTACCCAGACCCAGACCGATACATGTTATTAACATAAAGTTTACTCCTTTTTCCTATGTTTAATTCCTATCTCCGTAAAGATCATATCAACAGGGATATCAAACTCCTCGCATGTTATCTCATCGATAATACACCTATTAAAAGTTAAGCCAACCTTAATGGTATGTTTATTTAAGGTTGATAAAAATCTATCGTAATACCCTTTACCATAACCTATTCTATTACAGTTAATGTCAAATGTTATGCCCGGCACAATAACTACATCTATACCCGATTCCGGATACGGATCATTACACACAGGCTCTTTCGTTTTGTATATGCCTTTTTTGAGAGCCGTGTTTATTGTATAGACAACAGCCCGTATATCCTTATTTTTTATAACTGGTAATAAAATGGTTTTCTTGTCTTTAAATGCATTTTCTATGATAATAGATGTATCGGGCTCATTATCTATAGGTATGTAAAGCATTATTGAATGTGCATTTTTATAAACAGATGATTTTATAAAATGTGTTTGAAGCCTTATACTTAACTGCCTGTAGTGATCATCAGGAATCATTTTCCTGCATTCAAGCATGCGGCTTCTCACAACCGTTTTCTCGATCATACCTTATTAAGTGAAAGGTAAATGAAAAATCTTACACTAAAAAAATCCCCGCAAACATGCCGTGTGAACCTATTTAAAAGACCTCGAATACCAGGTGGAAGCCATTTTACTGCTTCGTGCTTCCCCGTAAAAGGGCTTGCCGTCCACAGTGAGGGACAGCCTCCATTCTTTAATAGTTACGGGTCTTAAAATCAGCTCATTCACGCGCAAGAGCAGGGATAAATTCATATTGAAACCTTTGTCTCTATCATCTTTATAAGCTCTTCTATTTTTGTTTCAAGATACATTATTCTCTCTTTATATTCTTTTTCATTTTTAAAAAATTCATCGGCAATGTTCAGTGCGGTAAGCACTGAGAGAATTGATGTATCCGAAACAGCTGCGCTGCTCATGTTACTTTTTATTTTTTCCTCAACATATTTCGCAACCTTTTCAACATACTCCGGTTCATCCTCACTCATTACGGTCAACTCAATACCGAGTATGTTAATAGTGTAAGGCTTCTTCAATAACCGCTACCTCTCACAGATTTACCTCGTTAATACTGTTTATTATTTTATCTATCCTTTCTACCGCATCTTTCTTGAATTGGGCCAGCTCATCTATTTCTCTTTGCATATCTTCAATCTTTTTTATGAGCGAGTTCTTTTCATCTTTCAATGCAAGGTATTTTTCTATCAAGATATTTATTTTTGCTTCAAGTTCATGAACATTTTCCGTTTCCATTCTTCTTCTCACTCTCCGTATGATTTATTTTTTAAGTTTTTGTGCATTTTTTAATCTTGCCTCTGAAATAGACCAGTTTACATTATTAAAGAAGCTGTCTATGTATGGGGGCCTTTTTGGTCCCTGATCAGTATAATAAGCATGCTCATACACGTCCATTACCAATATGGGAATTGTGTTCAAAAATCCATAAATGTTGTGCGCATCAAGCCCATTGACCATAAGTCTGCCTGATGTAATGTCATAAACGAGCACTGCCCATCCCCTGAGTGCAATCCCGCATGCCTTAAAATCTTCTTTAAATTTATCAAAACTTCCAAAATTTTCGCTGATCTTTGTTTTTAGTTCTGCACCAGGTTCTCCACCTTTACCATCTTTCAGGTTCTCAAAATAAAGTTCATGCAGAACAGCACCCATATAGTTAAAGCTCTCTTCTACCTTTAAGGCACGATAATCACTAAAGTTTTGATTTGCCTTTGTCCTGTCTACAGTATCAAGTTTTTCTGATACCTCGTTATATTTATTTACATATCCTTTATAATGAGTTTCAAAATGATACTCGATTTGCTGATCCGAAATACCTTTTAAACCTTTTGGTTTCAAAGCATCTTTTGCACTTATCTTATATGCCATTTTTATCCTCCTTTTAAATTAATGTTTTTATATTATTATAATCCTATTATTTTAAAAAAATTGCAAGGATAAAATATATAGCTTGAATTCATTTACTAATTCTACACTTTATGAACCAAAAAATACATTTAAAAAAATCGGGGAGCGAACACACAGGTTTCCCTCTGCGAACAGAGGATATACATATTTACGTCGGCTCGTCGGGTCGCTTCTGCAGGTGGATCACGGGTTTGAGACAGGGGGCAGATTTAAAACCCTACTGTCTCAAATGATTCCTATGGCTTCACCATGGCTGCTGCTGCAATATGTCATATAGATACTCCGGCAGCTCAAGAAGATACAATGTTTTTAGTTTGTAGTTGGTCGTAGGACTGCCACCTATAGATGTTACTGAAAATTCTGAGCCCCCTACAATCATTGATTGAACATAGCCGCCTGGTATAAGCTGCATAAATGTCGTAGGTGCTGCCGGGACACCGGAGCCGAGTGATTGATATGTATACTGGCCCGCGCCTATCGAACCTGTGTATGAAAGCCCTACCAACACACCGCTGCCGCCTGCTGACCGGCATGAGAATTGGGTTGTGCTTGCTGGAACACATGCAGACTGTTTAGGTGTAAACAATGTGAAAAATATCATATTATCAAAGAATAGAGCAGGTGCAAGGTTCTTTGATCCGGATCCGGTACCTGTAAAAGATGATACAGTTATATACCATCCATTACTTTGAAGTGATGCATTAGAACCGGGTAATATTTGCGTAAGATTTGCCTCTGTCAGGGGTATTGACCCGCCATAAGTTGTTTGTGTCGCATAAAGCTGAGGCGATATGAATGAGTAGAATCTATTATTATCAGGCGGGCTGCACAATAATGGATTCATTCTATCACCTGCACCAACGCCCAATCTTACATCGTATGGCGGGAATGGCATAAATGTTATACTTGGTATGTAAAAGAACTTCTGTGGGAATGAAGGTGATGGGTATTGAGGGGCTTGAAAGATCAGTTGAGTTGACCAGCAATTTGTATTAATTGACGGTACAAGGCATGTTCGAACCTCGCCAGTTGACGAATACGCACCAGGTGTTCCATTTGATCCAAGGTTATACCTCCACACATCCCCGCCAAGGTCGGGTAAAAATATCTCATCGAACCCGTTCAATGTGCTCTGAACACCTCCAGGCGTTGCAGGTGTCGGATATGCCATACTATGGTCTTCCCAGATCTTTTGACCCGTTTTGAGATCAATTATGTAGAAGCCTCTGCCCCGCCAGTTATATATCGGGGTAGACTCGCTAAGGTCATCACCTGCACTCAGCCATGCGACCCATCGTGTTGTTGTGGTAATCTGGCTTGGGTTGTCAAAATTGTATCCAAGCCACACAGGACCCATTGGCGCTGAATGCCCGAATACCTGAGAATATGTGAATCCCATATCCTGATCAGTAAACTCCCACATAAACTTTGGATGCAGTCTGTCCGTTATATCAAGTGCAATATAGTATACGCCTCCAAGCCTTTCTCCGATGATCATTACGGTGTGCCAGTAAGCCGCATCATCTGACAATCCAAGTCCATTATCATCACCCGGCAAGTAAACATCCCTTATCAGGGGCGCGCCATCAACATAAAACACATGTGATGTATTTGTAGTAATGTATGTGCCTTCTGCTGTCCAGTAAGCACCTGTTGTAGTTGTAGGCAAAAGCCCCGTGTTCCACATATACTGTAGCTTTGGTAACAGGTCATTCGGTATAAATGCCCATAGTTCTCTGCCTGTGCCTGCGGAATAATATGCTGAAAACGGCTCATAATTCCCTTCCTGGACGGTTGCTGATGTAAGTGAGCCTGCATCAAATGCATGGATCATCCCGTCATCGGCACCTGCTATAACGATCCTTGGCTGGTTGTAGATTGCATTAAGGAACTCCTGATAGTATTGACGCGGGGGCAAAAGGGGCGGTCCTCCATTAAGATAAGCCAGCGTATCTGTATTATCAACATCTACAGTAGTCGGATCAGAATGGTCTATATCCCCGAGAACATGCCCTTTTGCGTCTTTTGGACCAAGCACATAATCGATAATGCTGTCCATATCGGTGAAATCATCAGCTGCTAATCCAAAATCAGATGGAATGAGGTTTGTATTGGTTGTTGTAAACAGGTTCGCGGAGCCAAGAGTAACAGGAGGAATAGGTCCTTGAAGTATTGTAGCACCATTATCAGGGACAGCGGTAAATCCGGGGTTTGTTAGTCTGGTAATTGTATAAACGGTTCTGCATGAACCTGGCGTATTGCATGATGGCGATGCACCGCATGAACTCGGGGTTATCAGACAGGCTGCTGCATCCCATAAAGGAGGAGGTACAGTTCCTAAGCTACATTGCCCTGTTCCTGATTCACCTGTAAAAGGGGCACCTGTTGCATCAAACAGGGTAAAAACAGGACCCGTAGGCCCCGATATAACCGCGCCCGTATAAGCCCTTAAATCACCCTGCCAGAAGTTATTGACACTTGGTATAAACGATGCCAAATACACATTTGTCTGATTCGATGTTCTTATAGTGGGCACGCTTGGCGCTCCGTAAGAATGATTCTTTTGATTAATATCTGCAAAGAACTTGTACAGAGCTGCTTCAAGCGTTTGCCAGCTACTTGCTGGCGCAAACATGCCTCCACCATTATTCGCTGCTAGTTGTAAGGCATACGTATTAAGTGCTATGCCATTTGCTGCTGTGCCAGCGAAACCAATTGTGTATGTGTCTATGTTTGTTGTGCATTGAGGTGGTAATTCAGTAGCAGGTCTTATACTTTTTGCATTCAAAAATCCAGCAACCTCATCTATGTTGCATGAGTCACCTGGTGCATTTGAACATGCTGATTCATTAACAGTAGACAGGTCGTAACTCCCTATGGGCCAATTGGGTAAACCTGATGGGCCTGCATTCTCATTACCATCCGTCATAACAATAACAAAGTTCTTCTCACAAGAATAATTGGTATTGTAGCATCCGCACCATGAGTCATTTGCAGAACACGCAGCTCCGAGACTTGCGCCGGAAAGCCCAGAGCAATAGCTACTGCCATTGCAACCAAGGTTGTTATAAAACGTTGCATTTGAGTTATTATTGGCAAAATACCCGCCTACCTGAACAAGTGCGCCTGCAAGCGGTGTGCTATGATCCCACTTTAGGCTATACAGGGTATTCAAATAGTTGCCTGGTGTTGGGTTACTTCCAAGCTGTGAACATGGCGGATAGATCTTTATATCTGCTTCAGCGCCATAGCTGCTCGAATTAAACGAGAAAACACCAATCCTTACGCCCTTACCGTTTGTATATAAATTAGAATTATATGTTATAAGGTCGCTCATAACCTTTCTTGTTATAACAAACTTTGGGGGATAGAATTCAAGCAGATTGCCGGAAAAATATGCTTCATCATTACCTTCATAATCAGCTCCTGCATATTGATAGCCATATTGGGTAAGATTGTTTATGCATTGTCCTGCCGGGATTCCCAATACAGATTCATTATTGCAAAAATAATTGATCGTTCCGCAATCATACCAGCGAGAACCATACGGCTCTCCCGAGTTTGCCTGTGGTATTTGGTTACATACGTTGTCTACTGTATTATATGCAAAATAGCCGTTTATATATACGTGCGCTTGATTAGGATCAGTTCCGCCATAGAAGCATCCTGCCTGACCCGGGCTTACGTTACTGTCAAAGCATGTTGTGTTGTTTGAATCATAGCCATAGTCTGTATTAGGATGGTAGCCCCATTGAGTTATAAAGTAAGAACTACCGTCATCTGTGAGCCCGCAGGAATCTTCCATATCGGGTACTGCACATGGCAGGGATGACATAGAACCTGATGTATCCAGCAATATTGCAACAGCAGGCGGCGGGGGACTTGTTACGGGTTGCAGAAACAGGACAGTATCATCTGCAATACCTGACGGGATGAATACAATACCTATAAACAGCACTGCCAAACCGATTAAAAATGATTTTATCTTAAATGTTGTTCTCATAAAAAAGTCTCCTTTTTTGTCATTCCACCAGTATTAAGAGGGAATCCATTTTACAAACCATGTGGAAACATCCATTCTATTTCCCATAGTAAAAGCCCCTCTCAACCCCCATCTCCTCACCGGTTGGTCCAAAGCCTATTACAAGTGCGCTGTTTACGCTGTTCTTGCTCCCCCCTGCAAACTCGTTTGTTATATCCTGACCTGCAATCAGGGCTTTGCCTGACACGCTTCCCACGGTTGTACTGCTGATTTGATTGAGATCTGGATTCGTATATGAGTTTGTATAATCTCCTTTATACCATCCATATCCATTACCAAGCTCCTGCCTTACCTGGTTTGCTGAATACTGAAAAGGCTGCACAGAATAACTATTAAGCACTCCACTAAGAACATTTGTACCTGTAATACCAGCCTGTATCGTTGTCTGATTGAACATTTGAATGCCTGCTTGCCTTACATCAGAAGAGGCGATCAACATTGCACCCAATCCCGCAACTGTAAGCGCAACAAGCATCAGTAATGTTAATACCATTATATATCCTTTTTGATTCATTACATGCCTCCTTTAAATGCTTGTGAGTTGTATAAAATATTTTTCCACGGTATAAGGTTGGGAAGATTAACCGTAAGTGTATATTCTCTGGTTACTGTTGTTGCCGTAGCAGAGACACCCATAAATTGATTGGTCTGTGCCGTTAGTCCCAATAATATTGCTATTATATTTGCAGGGTTTATGGTTGTCGGGTCGGTTACATATTGTGTTGGATCAGGCCAGGGATATGGCGGGGTAATTAGTGGATTGCTGTACTGAAACGAGACCTGCAAATTAGAAATACCCTGTGCAAGCGGAATCGTAGTAAAGCCGTTAATCTGCATCATCAGTGCCGGATTGGAAGGATCGGTATTGTCGATATATACCTTATATATATTTACAGGCATTATAGTGCCTGTTGAGAGACTTGCCTGATTAGTAGTGGTTGCAGTTATTTCATTATAAAATGAGGGTGTCGAACTAAAGTTCATATTTACTGTTACTTGAGACCCTGTAGTTGAAGTTACCGGAGTGCCCTGAACCGTAAGAATAGCATGATATGTGTTTTGTTGATCAAGTAAAAACACGGCAGATCCCTTTGAAAGTGTAAATGGCGGCACATTGGGTACGGAAACATACGTAAACGTTAATGATTTTGTGTTTAGATTAATATTCTTTACCCAACCTAATTGAGATGGATCCCTTTCTGCAAATATAAGCTCTGCACTGCCGTTAGGACCACATGCCTGACACGAGTCATTAAAATCAAATGCAGCCTGCCCCGCCGTCGTATTGGGTAAAACGGGTGTAGCTGATGTAATGCCTAAACCTGCCTGTGCTAATAACTGGCTAAGCGTATCAAGTGTTGTACGCGCGTTCTGCTGCATCTGCTGAATCTCTCTTGTTGATTGATAAGCCCTGCTCTGTATAATGAATGTGCCTATGAGTGCTATTGCCATGATGGATGCAATAACAATTGCAACCATCATCTCTACAAGAGTAAACCCGACTTGCGCTGCCCATTTATTTTCCCTGGATCTGTTCATAAGAGTCCTCCATATCCTATAAAGGCAGTTTACTCGTGTACATTGTGACCGACCTATTCAATACCCCGTCCGTCCATGACACTGTTAATGTTATGCCATAAACATTGTTACTGACTAAACCGCTGCCGAGTGTTTGAGGTGTAACGGTCCATGATATACTATAACTATTCCCGCAAAGACCAATGGGACTTACATTACAGCTGGTTGGACATTGAAGGCATCCTTCACCGCTTGCGGGATGGGAGCCTTCGCTAAATTCGCCGGGGTTAGATGCGTTATATGGGGTTGCCTGTATTTCATTTATCATGCTGTTCGCAAGTTCAACCGCCTCTGTTGTTCTCTCACCAAGATAGGCGCCTTTGATGGCAAACACCTGTAAAGCCATCAAACCAAGTATACCGATGACAAATATTACTATTGATACAAGCACTTCAAGCAATGTAAAGCCTGATTCTTTATTTTCAGCCTTTATTCCCATATTCATTCTCCAAATTTAACAACAGCACCTGTCATGCTGACAAAGCCTATGATAATCTGTCTTGATGAATTATTATTTATGAGATCACTATCGGGGATAAGTACTATTGCACCGCCAATGCCGTTAGAAGAGGCCGGATCAGGACTAAACATGTTTATAGCCTTACCAGATGCATTAAATTCTATTGCCCCGATGTTACCCTTACAGAATAATGCACACGCAGTTGTAGTTGCTGTTGGGAAGATTGCAGAATAGGCTTGAGGCACCGGATTTGCTACCTGCACATAACCGAACTGGATTGTCGGGGGCAGTGTATACGTCCGGCCCAGATCTCCCGACTGCACGCATGACCCGCTTGTAACATCGCTCAAATTAGTGCAGTCCCTGTTAGCGTCATTGATCACATAATAGCTGTTATTTGAAAGATTAAAAACTACAATCTGATTTGAATTGGTGTTTATTGCTGTTAAACGCGCGGCTGCCAATGTGTTCATAATATTGTCCGCAGAACTTTTCAATTGAAAGCCTGTATACCAATTTCTTATGCCTGGGCTTGCTATAATAAGCATAATACCTATTATAACAATAACAACCATTAACTCAATCAGTGTAAACCCTCTATCTTTCATAAAAGCCTCCCTTAAATATATGCAAGGCGTATGCCAGAATAAATGTTATATATCTTAATATGTTACTGAAATAACATATAAATGGATGTATGTAAAGATGTATAGACAATGCAAAAAATGCATGTTTTTTTTATTAGCCCAGAAAATCTCTAACCATTGGGGATATGAACATATGCGAAAGGTCATAAGCATTTAATACGGATTTTAATAGTATGAGCTTTGAATCTATATCCATATCTATCTCAAGAAGGAGACACCTTTTACCTTTGTAAGTGCACAATCCGCTGCTTGCATCAACAAGATGCTCATACCTCAATTCTATATCAAGCCTTGCAATAAGCTGTTCAAGCTCTTGCAAGAGATAAACCTTTTCTTGTAAATTCATAGTCATACTTAATAAGTTGTGTTACATATCAGCCAAAAAACAAAGGAGACTTACATGTCAGGAATTCCTTCAGTAAGTTATAGCATAACAGTAAGGCTTGAGATACATAATGTGCCGGGCATGCTTGGAAGGGTGACAACGGTCATCGGCAAGGCAGGAGGGGATATAGGAGCGGTTGACCTTGTAGGTTTTACAAAAGACAAAATCGTCAGAGATATAACTGTAAAGGCAAAGGATGAAGAACATTCTCACGAAATCATAACGGCATTGAAAAAGTTAAAAGGTGTTGATGTTGTAAGTGTCTCTGACAGGGTATTTTTGTATCATCTTGGAGGAAAGATCAGTGTAGTTGCCAAGAATCCTGTAAAAACAAGAGATGATCTTTCTCTTGCTTATACCCCCGGAGTTGCAAGGATTGTAAGGGCCATAGAGGAGGACAAGAGTAAATCTTTTACACTTACTATAAGGAAGAATACGGTCGCAGTTGTGTCCGACGGCACTGCTGTTTTAGGGCTTGGAGATGTTGGACCGGAGGCAGCACTGCCTGTTATGGAAGGCAAGGCACTGCTGTTTAAAGAATTCGCAAATGTCGATGCGTTCCCTATTGTGCTCAATACAAAGGATCCAGAAGAAATCATAGCAGCAGTTAAGCACATATCCAGCGGGTTCGGCGGAATAAACCTTGAGGACATCTCAGCACCGAGATGCTTTTACATTGAAGATGAGTTAAAAAAATCACTTGATATACCTGTTTTTCATGATGATCAGCATGGTACTGCAATAGTGGTGCTTGCAGCATTGACCAACGCTTTAAAGGTTGTGAAGAAGCATTTTGAAGATATAAAGGTTGTTATGTCGGGTGCGGGTGCAGCGGGCATGTCTATCGCAAAGCTGCTAATCATGAAGCATGTAAAGGATCTCATTGTGTGTGATAAGGATGGACTGATCTGCAGAGGAAGAACAAAGTCTATGAACCCATACCTTGAGTGGCTTGCACATTATTCAAATAAGCAAAACCTCAGTACGAATTTTTCGGATGCATTTAATGATGCAGATGTGTTCATAGGTGTTTCAACATCAAATATCGTAAAGCCTTCCGACCTTAAACGAATGGCAAAATCACCGATAGTCTTTGCAATGGCAAATCCGGATCCCGAGATTGAGCCGGAGATTGCAAAAAAGCATGCACGGATTGTAGCAACAGGCAGATCGGATTACCCGAATCAGATAAACAATGTTTTGTGTTTTCCGGGTATGTTTAGAGGTTTACTGGATGCAAGGGCAAGAACCGTTAACGGTCAGATGAAATTGGCAGCAGCCAATGCAATCGCATCTCTAATAAAACCTGCGGAACTGAGTGAGGATTATATTGTGCCGAGCGTGTTTGATAAAAGTGTTGTAAAAGCCGTTGCAGATGCCGTCAGTGCAGCAGCTTATAAAACAGAAGTAGCAAGAAAAAAGCATAAAACCTTTTTATAGGCTGACCCGAAAAATGCAATAGAAAAACCTCTGAAGCAGGAGAGATACAGAGCCATTCACTGTGTACAGGATTAAACGTCCTACAAGGATAAAACCGGGTGTAGGCAGGTATTAATGACCACTTGATGCTGTTCCGTTAGTACGATATATATAGGCAGAAACCTTTTTGCTTATGGCAGTATAATATGTACCCACTACATAATGTATCAACTCGTATATCACACCAATTACTATAAATGTAAACTTCAAAAGCCACATAATTTTAGCCTCCGTTTATATAATAAGCAAATTTTATGCCAGTAAAAAAGTCCTGTGATTTCAAGTTATTACATTTATTGATTGTGATTCAGCAGTTATACAATGTTACAAAAATATCACACAGTATAAAAAAGTGTACAACGGATCAATACTTTTACTTGACACAAAAAAAACTTAAGCTTATCTAAACGCATAAAATGCGTATAAGGAGAAATAATATGAACATCGACCTGCTTTCGGAACCATACACTAACAAAAAAGAAAAGGGACAGGGCATGACAGAGTACATCCTGATCGTAATGCTGATTGCAATAGGCCTGATTACCGTGTTTATGGTTTTCAGGAATAAACTGGGTTCAGGCGTTGATACTGCCGCGAAACAAATAGATACGATCAGCAAGGACAAAGGTTACAGTCCGAGTACCCAATAACAAGAATGAAGGCAGTTATTATGAAAGACGATCATGGACAGTCCATGCTTGAGTTTATAATTTCCTTTCCACTTGTTCTGATTATTGTGCTTGCAGTTATACAGCTTTCTCTGCTTGCACAAACAAGGCTTTTTTTGGAGTACGCTGCGTTTAATTCCGCGAGGGCAGCGATTGTCCAGCCTGATAATATGGAAGCTGTTACAGATGCGGCAAGGCTGTCAATGACGCCTATTTCACCTGCACTTGATAAAGTTATCGGACTTGGAGTGCTAACCGATACAATTAACAGCGTTAGCAATGCCATAGCAGGTATCAGTTCATTACCTTTTAGGTATGCTTATGCATGGCAGTTTACAAATACAAAGTTCGCCGCAAACACCCTACAGAATGATGATGATATTACTGTTCATGTTGATTATCTTGCATACCTTTACATCCCTTTAGTTAACAGGCTAATGGGTCAGAAAGGCTCTGCCCTATTAAAGATATTATCAGATTATTCAAATAATACCGATAATGGATGGTTAAGTACAATAGCCTCTGTAATCGGCAATGACTATTTCTACCCTTTATCAACAGAGATGACCTTGTCGATTGAACGAACCGATGGGTCAGAAGCTGCTGATCCGTCAAAATGTACATACTCATATACAGACAACAAAGGTCTAAAACATAACTATACATATGATGAGGTTTACAAATCAGGGACATACAAGAACGGCAGGCCACAATATCATACCGACAAAAGCAGGACAGGCATAAGCAGGATCGTTAAACAGGAGTGCCCATGAGTATAGCAAGATTAAGATACGATGAGCATGGCCAGGCAATGGTATTTGTTGTTATAACATTGATTACGTTAATCATATTTATCTCTGCTGTTGCGAATGTCGGCAGAGAGCTATCATACAAGATAGAGCTGCAGAATACATCAGATAATGCATCTGTTGCAGGTGCAGTATGGGAGTCAAGGGGCTTGAATCTAATAGCAGGACTTAATCAGGGGATCGTATTATCGGTTGAGCTGATTATCTTAACCATAACAGCCATTGCAGTTCTAAGTGTTTGCTCTGCTACATTATGGTGGGCCGGTATTGGAGAGGCATGCGCTTCAGCATTACCACTTATGGTAAATTTTGCAAGAAAGGCAATTCCAAGACTCTGGAATACTGCTAAAGAATTATCAAAGCTTGAAAAAAAGATCGCAGAGGTCTTCCCTTACATAGTGCCTGCAGCAGTTGAGTTAGCATCTGGTGCGGACACATACAGCCCTTTATCAATTACCTATCCTTATAGACCTTCTGGTGATGTGCCTCCGCCCCTCACACCTGAAGCAATATCATTAAATGTAGATAAAGGCACATTCTCTGATCTGATCAAGGCAATTATGAGTGATATAGAGAACAAGATTGAATCCATTTCACCGCTTTTAGCAAAGGCATTTAGTAAGTTAGATAAATCTATAGATTTAAGTGCGCTTGCTCCAAACGGCTCTGTAAAGACATCGTATAATGATAATCATAGCTATGGTGACTATACAGATGCAGTTAATGCTTATAATAAAGCAAAAGAATCTCCATCTTCCTACCCTGATGTATCAACTACAAAAAAGGTAGATGCAAACTGGCATTACATAACAACAACCTTTTCAAACCCTGATCCATGTGCTGATTGCACCCAAAAGGTTGTATCAAAAACAGGCTGTACGGATATATCATGGATTAAGAACACTGCACCGGATGAAAAATTTTTAGATGATTTTGTAAGCTGCGTACCGGAGGACTGCAGCAATAATCCGCCTATACAAAAAGGTGGGGTGCTTAACATGCCGCTTAATGAGAAGGTTTTTTGTAAACTTGATATGTCCATAGAAACAACCACTAAAAGTAAGTCACCTTCAGAGCTTCCATTCCCCATGAAACTCCATGAAAGGGCTAATGAGTTTTTATACATAGCTGTTGCTACAACTGACCTTGGTAAAAAAAGGCAGCCTGTTTTTATAAGTAATAAAGCATTACTGCCGGAGGATAAAAACCCCTGGGGATTTCTTGCTTTTTCGCAATCAAAGCCGCAGAGCAAAAGCACGGGTCCCGGAGATGTTTTACTTGAAATGGATTGGGATGCCCATCTTACAAAATTCACAGCATTACGATCTGTTTCACAGCAGTTAAAGCTAAAATCTTCTAACTTTATTAATTGGATAGATGAAAAACTTATACTTCATTAAATCGAAAACCGGTCAGGCAATGACTGAGTTCCTAATAGTATTCCCCGCACTTTTATTGAGTATCGCAATTGTTGTATTCTTTGCAAGGTGGCTCGTTTTAAAACAGCGTACGGTTACAGCCGTAAGATACGCATCATGGTATGCCGGCAGGCATGGAGATACATTGCCAGATGAGAAGCAGATTAAAGCCTTATTTTTTGCGACAGATACAGAGATCAAGTTTACAATGCCCGATGCATCCGTTGGATTTGCCGGTAACCAGCTTGGAGACCTCGGGGATATTTTAGGTAGTATAGCCGGACTCAAAGGCACAGGCATACAAGTACGAGCAGATGATATCCCATTTACTGGCACAAAGTCTTATGCAAGTGCTGTTAACTTTGTATTCATGGATACGTGGAATGATAGCAGTATTACAGGAAATGTATTAAAGTACGGTTTATGGGCCATTGCGGTAGCTAAGGCATTCAAAGGCAGTAGTGTTAATATTGATCTTGAGAAACCACATCTATAAGGATTGAACTGTTGAAGCAGAATACTTTACTCATTATATCTTTTATCGCAGCCTTCATCTTCATTATATCTGTATCTCTTAGTAAAAGCACTATTTATGATATGGTGAATTTGCCAACAAAATCTTTAAATCAAAAAATAATTCACTTTAAGATCAATGGTCAATCAGTGGATATGTTTATAGCAAAAAATAATGATAATGGTGCATTACTGAGTAAGGAAAGGGGAAGCTATCCATTACCGTTCTATAGAGATAGAAATGGAGGGCTTTGTGTACATTTTAAAGGTATTGATAAAAACCACATAAATAAAAACGGATCGCTGTTTGCATTGATAGAACCGGTAATAGGTTTTAACAACCTTAAAAGCGGCTCAACGCAGTATGTATCTATAAGATCCGGTAACGATTTTGATCCCGTTGCATTTCTTAACGATGATCAGCCTGACAATAATATTATCCCGAGATATCCGGGCTCACAAAAGGTAAATGTAATAGAAACTAAAAATATGTCTATCGGACATTATAATGTCTTTGTAACAAACATAAATGCAATAATGCTTTTTTTTAATATGAAGTTCCGCTCAATGGGTTATAACAGGCTCAGAGCTGAAGGGAATTTTATCATGTATCAGGGAAATAGTATGTATCTTACCGTTTATGCAAAAGAGGAGGAAGGACATGTGTCAATTGTTACATACGCCGTTAAAGAGAAATAAAGGTCAGGCTATGATCGAGTATCTGATTGTTACTGCAGTGCTTGTTATTTTTGCAGGTATTGCAGTGGACAAACTTGCTATTGCAATGAGCAGTTATTTTGGTTTTATCATATCGTTTATATCGCTTCCTATACCATAAGGGTTTACCGTGAAACTTGATAAAAATAAAAAACTTATCATCGGCATTGGTAGCGGTATCATTGCAATCATTTTTTTACAGCTTTATCTTATAGCCTTTAGGCACAGCATTTATAACGAGCTTGGAACAATAGGTGTGCTTGTCTCAAGGGTAGATATAAAGCCGGGTACCATAATAACAAAGGAACATATAACCATAACACAGGTACCCAAAAGATACATATCAAAAAACACCATCCTTGAGAGGGATATTGGTGCTGTTTTAGGTCACCGCAGCGTAATGCGGGTAGAAAAAAATGAGCCGCTGCAATGGACAATGCTTGGTGCTTCAAAAGGTTCAGGTTTTACCTCACTTATAAAAGAGGGTGAAAGGGCAATATCAATACCCGTTGATAGTCAAACAAGCGTCTCAGGACTCATCAGACCTGGGGATCATATTGATATACTCGGAACGTTCTCATTCCCTTCGGCAGGCGGTTCCACAAAGCTTGCAACAATAACCCTATTACAGAATGTAACAGTGCTTGCGACAGGTGGTATCTGGGGTGCCGGTTCATCCGAGCCGGAGGCATACAACTATTCATCCTTAACACTTGCTGTTTCACCTGTTGAGGGAGAGATTCTCACATTTGCATCGGAGAGAGCGAGATTGAACTTTGTTTTAAGGAATGTAGATAACATAAGAACAGAAGAAA
>JAMCPX010000035.1 GCA_023382265.1 Deltaproteobacteria bacterium
TAACAGTATATCTGCCGCGGATTTTTGCACTGAAGAATACCGCTCATATTTTTCGGCTATTTGTGAAAAATCGATATTTGTTTTATCCATGTCTTTACCCTCATTTTAGGAAAATCACAGGGCTGCCCCTGCTGCTTCCATAAATTTGCACGTTTTTTTAAACGGAATTTTGCCAGGACCATAGGGTGTAGTCTACTTTATGGTTGTGTCATTCCTCTTGCGAAAGTTCATACCCGCTGAAAAACTTTTTATAAATAATTATATAAGTGCCCTGAAGCATAGCTGCTATATAAAACGGCAAAACAAGTTGTCCCGATTGAAAAAAATAGCCCGTTATGGTTGGTCCAACAGCCTGTGGCAATTGCATAGAAACCGCATTAAGGCTTGTAGCAAGGCCTCTACGTTCGTTTCTCACCAATCCTATAGTCAATGCCTGCCGCGCACCGGTTGTACTTCTGTTAAATGCCGACCTTAAAAGATAAACAAGCGAGGCAAGCCAGTAAAACGGTATAACGGGCAAAAGCAAAAGCATTATCAAACCAAATGTCCTTTGAAATATTACAGATTTTACAATCCCTATATGTTCGGTCAATCTTCCTGTAAATAGGGCTGCTATGCCTGTAACAAAAAATGTTACAGCCATTACCGGAGCTATAAAATCAGGGCCTACGTGAAACTTTATAGCAAACCAATATGCCATTAAAGGACCCGTCATGCCTATCGCTGCTCCATTAAAAACATTGGCAAATACTAATTTAAATAATTCATGATTTTCTTTTTTAGAGATATTACGGCTTTCCTTATGTTCACTGTCTTTCCCGCCTTTTCTATTACCTCTATAGGACTCTTCTGTAGATAGTATCAAAGCAAGATCTATAATAGCCAGTATACCTACGATAGCAAACAACGGGCGATAAGACATTGCACCGATAAACCATTTATCCCACAGTGATGGCAAAATAGCGAGTAGAGCACCAAGGCCTGTTCCGAAAAAGCCGAGCGCCGTGTTTATGCTGTAAATAAATCCGCGTTTTAAAGGTTTGATGCTTTCTGCAAGCCATGCCTGCTCTGCCGGAGAGAATGGGCCTGCCGCTCCATTTGCTCCGCGACCAAATCCCCCTAACACGGCGCTCATTCCTAACAGCCAGGGCTGTGCCGTTGCTATGGCTATGATACAACCGGTTATTAGTATAAACTGGTATACAAGTAAGAATGGTTTTCTTCTTAAGCGATCGCTGCTTACCCCGATAATAAGACTTAAAAATGCGCCGAATAACCCTGCCGAGCTGAGGACAATACCTATAGAACTGCCCTTCCAGTGCATTGCATGAAGATAGAGCGTGAAATCAACAACGAGTATACCCTGTCCAACGCTGCGGATCATGCGTGTGGCAAGCAGCCTGGCTGTTGCAGGATGCAGTTCTTTAATATCTTTAACAAACATGGTGGTATTTAAGATACACAATCTCAAATTGTCAAGACACTAATATACTATGGTTTCTCGAATGTTTATCCGAAGTCAAAAATTAACAGGATATCGTCAATATTGACACTTTCCGAATACCATGAAGCATGTCAATGACACCTTATTTTATTATTTTTTCTCAAATCTGTAAAAGCCTTCCCACGTATCTTTGTTTAATACCCTGCATCTGTATATCATGGTTTTCACAAAAGGATAAGCGTTGCCCGCCTTAGCAAATACACTTGCAGCATCATAAAATCTACCTTCTACATATACTGACAGTGCTTCTTCATAAATGGCTTTAAATTCATCAGCATTGCTTATGCCGTCAGGCAGTAATGTATATACATAATATCGGCGTATCCACACCTGATGGGATAACGCGATCCAGCTTAAACAAGATGTCCCTTGATGATAGCCGGATGTATGTGAATTCTGATACCAGTAGATTTGTTCCATAATATTTGTTCAAGCCTTGATGCAATATTTACATTATCTCCTATGGCTGTGTAATCAAACGGCATTTCAGAACCCATGTTACCTACAACAGCTTCACCGCTATTAATACCTATTCCAATGGATACAGAAGGCAGATTCAAAGTACTTAGTTTTTTATTAACGTCTTTTAAGATCGTTTGCATTTCAATACTGTACAGAACGGCTTTCTCGGCATGATCAGGCATTGACAATGGTGTCCCGAATAAAGCCATTATATCATCACCTATATATTTATCAAGTATGCCTGAATGATTTAAAATAACCCCTGTCATAGCAGTCATGTATTCATAAGGATGTCCCGATTATCGGGGAACTGTTGTAACGAATTTTTAAGCAGCCCGATGGATTGCTTAAATTTGTGCTCTTGCTGTAATATGATTGCTCTGGAAAGTACAACCTGCACACTTTGTTCTGCAACGAGGACTTTTGGCATTAATACAGCAACGCTGAATACCAATAAGACCAGTTTTTTACACATTAATTTCTCCGGCAAATTAAATAAATCATATAATAAATTATATATTGTTAAACTTAATATTACAATAAAACTTTAGTCGATGTCTGTGATAACAATCACATCCGTACAAGCTCATATATCAATTTTTTTTAATTGAAATTCCATATTTACTTTTTTGAGTTCATCAATACACCTTTTCCGGATTCACATCCGCGATCATGGTCTGGGATAAGTTTTCACGGGAATGATACTTTTAGCTTCACCTGTAAGACGAGACGGCTCAATCATTCATTAAGAGACAACTACAATGAAATGCATTTAATACTACACTACTGATGATTTTATGATTATCTTATTCTTAAACGCAGGAGGTTATTATGATTGATATAAATAAATTTACTCAAAAAGCTCAGGAGGCATTGCTGGAGGCACAATCGATAGCATCAAGATATAATCATCAGCAGGTAGATACAGAGCATTTATTACTTGCAATGCTCGAGCAGGAAGACGGGCTTATCTATCATCTCCTAGAAAAGATAGACAAAAACCCTTCAATCATCAAGGAGAGACTCGAGGCTGTACTTGCGGACATGCCGAAGATAATGGGGACATCAGGCAGTGTTGATCAGCTTTATATTACAGCAAGGCTCAATGCAACACTATATAAGGCATTAAAAGAATCACAGGTAATGAAGGATGAATATGTAAGTATTGAGCATATCTTTCTTGCCATGATGAGTGAAGGCCAATCAAGCAGGGTATGGAAGATCCTGCTCGAACAGGGCATAACAAGAGATGCCGTTATGAAAGCCCTTGTTGCAATAAGGGGGAGCCAGAGAGTAACGTCACCCACACCTGAAGTAACTTATGAGGCATTGGAAAAATACGGCCGTGATCTTACAAAATCGGCGTCACAGGGTAATCTTGATCCGGTTATTGGCAGGGACGATGAAATAAGAAGGACCATACAAATACTTTCCAGACGGACAAAAAATAATCCTGTTCTTATAGGGGAGCCTGGGGTTGGCAAAACAGCCATTGTTGAAGGCATCTCCCAGAGGATAATAAATGGTGACATTCCCGAGAGCCTTAAAAACAAAAGACTTATCGCACTCGATATGGGGGCACTTGTTGCGGGTGCTAAGTATAGAGGCGAGTTTGAAGAAAGGCTCAAGGCTGTTTTGAAGGAGATACAGGAATCAAAAGGCGAGGTACTTTTGTTTATAGATGAACTTCACACGGTTGTTGGGGCCGGTGCTGTAGAAGGTGCCATGGATGCGAGCAATCTTTTAAAACCAATGCTCGCAAGAGGGGAATTACACTGCATAGGCGCAACAACCATCAGCGAATATAAGAAATATATTGAAAAAGATACTGCACTTGAAAGGAGATTCCAGCCCGTCATTGTTGACCAGCCGTCTGTAGAGGATACGATCTCAATTCTGAGAGGACTTAAAGAACGATACGAACTTCATCATGGTGTAAGGATAAAGGATTCTGCGCTCGTAGCTGCTGCAGTTTTAAGTAACAGATACATATCGGATAGATTTTTACCCGATAAAGCAATAGACCTTGTTGATGAAGCTGCTGCAAAACTGCGCACCGAAATCGAAAGTATGCCGATGGAGCTTGATGAAATTACAAGAAAGATTTTGCAGCTTGAGATTGAAAAGCAGGCATTAAAAAAGGAAACGGACAGTGCATCAAGAGATAGACTTGAAAAACTTGATAAAGAGCTTTCAGGACTTAAGGAAAAATCAGACGTGCTGAAAACAAAATGGCAAACAGAAAAGGCACTCATTTCTGATGTTAGAAAAATCAGGGAGGGCATAGAAAAAACAAAGCTTGATATCGACAAGTCGGAACGCTCCTATGATTTAAATAAGGTAGCAGAGTTAAAATACGGTAAATTAATAGAACTTGAAAACGCATACAAAGAGCTGGGCAAAAAGCTTGAAAAAGGCGGTAATAGATTACTCAAGGAAGAGGTTGATGAAGAGGATATTGCACAGGTTGTGAGCAGATGGACAGGTATACCTGTCTCAAAACTCATTGAAGGCGAGACACAAAAACTTTCACACCTTGAAGACATACTTCACAAAAGGGTGATTGGTCAGGATGAGGCTGTTAATGCTGTTGCAGATGCTATTGTAAGGGCAAGGTCGGGAATCAAAGATCCTAATAAGCCGATCGGCAGTTTTATATTTCTTGGACCTACAGGTGTTGGTAAAACAGAACTTGCAAGGGCGCTTGCCGAAGCTATCTTCGACGACGAAAATAATATAATCAGATTTGATATGTCTGAATATATGGAGAAACATACTGTTGCAAGGTTGATAGGCGCACCTCCAGGTTATGTGGGCTATGAAGAAGGCGGACAACTCACAGAGGCGGTCCGCAGGAAACCTTTTAGCGTGATCCTTTTTGATGAGATAGAAAAGGCGCACCATGATATATTTAATGTGCTCCTTCAAATACTCGATGATGGAAGGCTTACGGATGGACAGGGTAGAACTGTTAATTTCAAAAACACTATTATAATTATGACATCTAATATCGGCAGTACCCTGATCCTTGAATATTCGGGTGAAGACGAAAAAGGTTATGAAAGGATGAAGCAACAGGTATTGGGCGAATTGAAAAACAGCTTCAGACCTGAGTTCTTAAACAGGGTCGATGAGGTTGTTGTATTTCATGCACTTACAAAATTGGAACTTGGTAAGATCGTTGATATACAGATTCAAAGGCTCGATCAAAGATTAAAAGACAAGGGTATATCTATCAAATTAATGAATGTGGTAAGAAATTACATTGCGGAGACAGGATACGATCCTGTTTACGGTGCAAGACCGCTGAAAAGACTTATTCAAAAAGAGATCGAAACACCGATTGCAAGATTGATCGTGTCGGGCAGTCTGCCTTCCGGGAAAGATGTTGATGTGGATTTTGAAAACAAAGGCATAGTGTTTAAACCAAAAAATGCAGTTGAAAAAAAATGAAGTCTGTGAAGTGAGCAAAATGATGCGTTTATCGTGTCATTCCCACGAAACCTGCCGTCGTAAAATCCGTTTTGCTGAAAACGGGTAACCGGGAGCAGGCATATTGCAGGGATTACAAATTTGGTCGCCCAGGAAAGGGCGGATCACCGAATCGCCACTGCAAGGAAAAGACAAACATAATTATAAATCTTGAAATTTAAAAGAGTTTAATGTAGTTATTAAGACATGAAAGGATTAATCCAAAGAATACATTTAAAAACAACATGGAAGGCTGCGGTATATTTTACCGCAGTTTTGAACGAACAAACAGATTTTACTATTGCATTTTTCGGATTAACTATTCTAGCAACCCTTTCAGGACTGTCAGGATGTACGCCTGCTATTAATATTCAATCGTCATTTCGACAGGCAAACAATGCTTACGAAAGACTCTCAACATTATATCCGAATAATATCGATACACAGGGCTATAGAGTGTATATGGCAAAGGCAGAATCATCAAAGGCTAATGGCGATTATGAATCCGCAAATAAATTCGCAATAGAGGCAAAAATTCAGGCTGACCGGTCCTATGATATAAGGCTTAAACTAAAGCAGGCCGCGAAAAGCAAAGTAGAACTTGCCAGAATAAAACTCGATAGGCTGCTTGTGCCAAGCAATTATTCTATAGAACAATTCTTTAAAGCATCGGATGCATACCGTAATGGTAATTATAGAAAAGCAATAACGCTCGCAAACGATGCTTCAATTAAACTTGATATCGATGCTCAAACGGCTTTCTCAAATACAATAACATTGTATGTCCCCGATAATCTCAAAGCACGTTTTAGCAATTATATCCCCGTCTTTTCATTCATCGGAAATGATTTCAAGCTTCACAAATTATTAGAACGGGTTAAAGGACCTGTGCGCGTAGAATTTATAGAACAGTTTTTTATAAACAAAAACTTTTCTTATTTCCATATAAAGAGTACGAAACTTCATCTTGATGGATGGGTTTATCCGCAATTTGTAATAATAGGAAACATAAAGGAGGTAAAATAAAATGCTTAAAAAAAATGCATTAGGATTATCAATAGGATTGGTAATTGGATTGTTTATTTTCTTACTAACAAACTACATAGTTTTACATCATGGCGGCTCTACACTAATAAAACTCAACCAGATTTATTGGGGCTACACGATCACCTTTGGTGGTTCTTTGCTCGGATTGATCTATGGATTTGTTACAGGCTATATTGCCGGATGGTTGATAGCATGGTTTTATAATTTCTTTGCTTAAGAGCAGTATAATATACTGAAATTATAGACTGGAATTCAAAGGGTGGATAACCTTACCTATTATCTTGAGATTTTAAAATTAGAGCCTGGAAATATCCCTGCATTAAAGGGGCTCGCAGAGGTTTATAAAAACAACAAAGACTGGGAGAACCTCATAGATACATACAAGAAGCTATTTTCTTTATCAGAGGGTAATGAAGAGCGTATAAAACATCTATCAGAAGTTGCAAACATATACAGAAACCAATTAAATCAGGATGATCAGGCTATTGAGTTTTATTTTGATTTGCTTGAACTAAAACCAGATGATCAAACTGCTATAGACGCACTTATAGACCTGCTCAAAAACCGCAATATGCTGCCTGAACTTAATATACTGCTCGAGGGTAAATCTTATCTGAAACGAGAGCCTTCTGAAATAAACTCTTTAAACGAAGAAATAATCAGTAACTATTTGAGTCTTGGCATGCATGAACAGGCACTTTCTAAGCTCGAGTCTTCAGCAGAGCCATCTTTAGAGATTGTCAATTCAATATATAACCTGCTCAAAGAGAAAGGATTTTTTGCTGAAATAATAGAGGAAAAAGAGTTTTTTATAAAAAATTTACGAAACAACGAACAGCTCAAAGGGCTTTATCTTACACTTGCCGATATGTACGAAAGGCTTATACAAGATCCCTATGAGTCTGCGTATAACTATGAGATGGCTTTAACTGTCGATTCTGAAAACCACACAGAGATATTTAATCATCTGAAACAGCTCTACAGCAATTTGAACGAACCAATTCTTATGATCCCAATACTATTAAAGCTGAGAGAAAATATAGAACCCGAAAACAGGTATGAACTTGATAAAACCATCGGTTTGTCTTACTTGTCCATTGGAGAACGCGCGTCTGCCATACCTTATTTAAGGGGGATATTGGAAGTAAGCCCTGATAACAAAGAATTGCTTTATGCAATACTTGAGACTTATATAACACTCAATTCTAATGATGATGCAAATGAGATCATCCTCAAATTGATTAAAGTAGAAGACGATAGTTCTAAGAAGATTCCCCTTTACAATAAAGCTATAGATGCATTAAGAGAAAAACATAATTACGTTGAAGCAGCACAACTCATTAAAGAACTTATAGAGCTTACAGATGATCCATCTTATTTTTCATTGCTTGAAAATACCTATACAGAAAACAATGACTACAACAGCCTCGTCACATTTTTTCTTGATAGATTAAGAGGTAAAGAAGATGATGCAGAATCGGCAAAGGTATGGGCTAACCTCGGCAATGCTTATCTCAAAGGCTTTTCACATTATGAATACGCAGCAGATAGTTATAGCAGGGCACTTTCACTTGATTCCGAAAATCAGGGGTACATAGAATCACTTTTAAATATTTACGCCCTTACAGAGAACCGGAATGAGTATGAACAGCTTTTATTAAAGCTAAAATCATTAACAACAGATACAGAAAAGAAACTCGATATAGATTACAAACTTGGAGAGCTCTACTTAAGCATCCGTGACTATGACAGAGCAACAGATATATACAACAGCATACTTGAAAGGGTTCATAACGATAGTACATCCATACTTGCTCTTGAAAGGATATACAGAGAAATAGACGATCCCAAAAGTCTTGCGACAGCACTTGAGAAAAAACTCGATATAACCGATGACAGGTTAAGTACCATGACAGAACTTGGGTCTATTCTATTCGATAAGGCGATCGATACAAACAAGTCAAAAGATGTACTATGGCAGGCACTTGAGCTATCACCAGATTCAATTGATATAATCCATACTCTAAAGAGAATCTATGATTCTACGGATGATTACATCGGTTACGAAAGATTATACACCCTGCTTATAGAAAGAGCGGATAACCCGAAGACAAAAGCAGATTTACTCGTAAAACTTGGTGAAATCGAATTTGAAAAACTTGCAAAGACGGATTCAGCCATAGTAGCCTTTGACCAGGCTGTACAGATAGAACCGGATAATCATAAAGCCAATTACACACTTGCCAAACTGTATTTTAATACCGGCAGTCTAGATATAGCAGAGCCTTACTTCAGGTTTTCTATCACGAACGATATCATACCTGAAAACGAGCGATCCGAATTTACATACGAATACGCAATGGTACTTGATAAGATCGGTAAATATCCAAACGCACTCGAAGCTTATAAAAAGGCTTATGAGCTTAATAGTACTGATAGAAGATATGCAGAGGCTTATGCTTATGCAGCTTATGCAAATCATGACTATGTTACAGCAATATCCGCGTTAGAATCGCTGCTTAAGCTGCCGAGACAAGAAGAAAATCCCAGCGAAATCTATAAAAAACTTTTACACTCTTATGAAGCAATCAATGAATTCAGATCCGCATCAATATATCTGATGAAACTCATAGAAAAAGAACCGATGAATATTGATTATTTGAAATTGCTTGAGTCTCTTGCATTAAAAGGCGAGGACTATTCCCTCCTTGCATCAACACTTAGGAAAGAGGCAGAGCTTAGCAATAACAGCGAGGAGAAAACAGCCTTTATTATAAAAAGCGCCGGTATCTTTGATGAAAAATTAAACCAACCGGAGCAGGCTATAAAATCCCTCGAAGGACTCGTTAAAACGGAATTGAAAAATCTTGATATATATACAAGGCTGTCTTCTTTATATATAAAAACCAATAACACAAAGGAGCTTACTTCTACTATTCAAAAAATACTCGGTTTCGAGCTTAAAGATGAACAAAGAATTAAATACATGCTTGAGCTCGCAAAAATATGGAAGGACGATAAACAAAAAGCGATTGCAATTTACATTGATATTCTTTCTTCATACCCGCAAAATAATGAGGCGTATACATCATTATCTAATCTTTATGAAGATTTAAAAGATTTTAATTCATTATCTAATCTTTATGAGCAAAGGCTATCTATCATACAATTACCTGACGAAGCAATACGGTTAAACAAGAAACTTGCAAGCATAAAGTCAAAAGAGCTGAGGAACTTTGATTCAGCCATAAACATGTATCAGGATATCTTAAAAATAAAGCCTTCTGAAACCGATATATACCCTGACATTGAGACACTCCTTATAAAAAAAGGTGATCATGCATCACTTGATAAATTCTATGATATTGCAATAAATAATATTTCACAAAATGATACAAGATTTGATTATCTTGTAAAGCAGGCAGAACTCAGGCTGAATACCTTAAATGATCCGACCGCAGCAATACAGTCTTATGAATCGGCTTATGAGCTTAACAAAACGAAAACCGATATAATCGTTAAACTTGCAAGAATAACTGCAAGCCGGAATCTATCAGACAAAGCAATAAGGTATTATAAAGAATCAATCAAATTAAAAGAGCTAACGGATGAATTGAAGGCTGAGCTTTATTATGAATATGGAAACTTAATTAAAGATAAAGGGAATAATAAGGATGCCCATTCAGCCTTTAAAGAAGCATACAATATCTTATCATCAAATATAGACTATAGAATTTCTTACGGCGAATCAGCCTGTTTGATGGGGTTTTACAAAGATGCCTATGACACACTAAAAAATGTCGTATATGCACATGAGGAAGAGCTAAATAAAGAACAATTGCATAAACTGTATAAAACGCTTTCAAACGCATCACATAAACTCGGCAACATACAGCAGGCTGTAGAATATTTACTTCGCGCAGTTGACATCGATGATAATGATACAGAAAGCCTTGTGAAACTTGAAGAATTAACAGCAGTACTCGGCAATTTTGAGCTCGAGATAGAGGTACTGAATAAACTGTCAAAAATTATCACCAACGTTACAGACAGGGCGCAGATCCTAATAAAGATCGCAAAGATAAAGCACGACAGGCTATTTGATCTCAATGGTGCTGTACCCTTGCTGAGGGATGCGATGACTGTACTACCCGGTAATATTCAGATCCTCGGTGAGCTTATACAGATTTACCGGGAGATGTCCGATGTTGATAACGAGATAGAAATGCTTGAAAAACTCCTTAAAATAGAAACCTCAACCGATGACTCCATAAAGACATGCATGAGACTTGGAGAAATTTATATTGAATTCAAGGACGACCTTAATACAGCAAAAAAATATTATCTTGAAGCTTTAAAAAAAGCACCATCTTCCATTACTGTTTTAAAAGGGCTTGGCAAGATATATGAATTACAGGGCAATTTTTCCGGACTCGCAGAATTGTATCAGAAATTTGTAAAAATCCTGTTACCTAAAGAACCAAAAAATATGCTTCCTTTATTGAAAGAGCTTGGTGAGTTATACTCAAACAAACTCAATAACATGGAGTTTGCTTTACAGCAGTACCAGACAATCGTGGATATAGAGCCTGCCGATGTAAATGCACACCTATCCATTGCCTCAATCCTTTCCAAAAATAAGGCACAACTATCCGATGCGGTAAGAGAATATGCAGTGGTACTAAAATATGCACCGGCAAATATTGATGCAATAAGATTTATATCAAAATTTTATGAGCAAAAAAAAGATTTTGACAGGGTATTCCTGTATTACAGTATCCTAAAATTATTCGGTGATGAAAAAGATCTCGAACGAATATTTGTGGATGCGAATAAAAATAAACAACCAAAACAGCCTAAAATTCCAATATCGGACGATCTGTTTCATACACACCTTCTCAACATAAAGACCAGGGGTCCTTTAAAAGATATATTAAATGTATTTCCGGATTCTGCCGATAACTTATTTAAGCCTGATCTGAAGTCTTATGGGGCAGGTAAACAGCAAAGGATAACACAAAAAACATCTTCATGGCAGGAATATGCCGATATGCTTAAAATACTCGGTATAAGTGATATTGATATTTATCATACATCAAGCGGCTCATTTAGGATAGTAATAGAAAACACAAATCCGCCTTCCCTTATTGTCAACACTGCATATTTAAACAAGCTGTCCCAGCAGGAAAAACTGTTTATACTGATTGAATACCTGACCTACATAAAATCAGGCTTTACTCTGCCCTTAAAGCTCGGTAAAGAACGTTTTAATAATTTTATCAATATAATCATAAAAATCATAAATCCATCTATAAGCCTTCCGCAGGAATCCAATCCTTCTTTTCAAACACTGCTTGAAACTGTGAGTTCCGCACTGTCCAGGAAACAAAAAACAGCCCTTGAAGAGCCTGTAAGAAAATACCTTAAGATCATGAACCATTACGCGGAGGACTGGTTCAACGGCATAGAGATGACAGGCGTAAGAACTGCTGCTTTTATGATCGGAGATATTGAGCCTGTATTCTCGGCGATGGTCAAATGGCATGTAGGCGATTTAACCTTGCTTTCTAACAAAGAAAAAAGAAAGGAGACATTTTCATCGTCTGAACTGATGCAGGATTTTTTACAATTTTACCTTTCGGATAGCCACTTTGTTCTGAGAACCAGACTCGGCATGTCCATACTATCTGTATAGATAGGCACACTATTGCTTGAATACTCCTATCTTTTCTATGTAGAATCATTTTAAATGATTAAAGAAACAGGTTTTATAAAAAAGGAATGGGGAGCCAGACTTCCTGTTTTGTTAGTGTACCCGGATACATACAGAACGGGCATGAGTAACCTCGCTGTTCATACCATCTATGAACTGCTGAATAAAATTGACAATATAACCTGCGAAAGATGCTTCTGGAGAAAAGGAGATAAAAATCCCCTATCAATTGAAAGCAAAAGACGAGTAAGCGATTTTTCTATTATTGCTTTCTCCGTATCGTTTGAAAGCGATTACATAAACCTCGTTGATTTTATAAAGGCGTCAAGAATTGAGTTATACTCATCCGATAGAAGGCACGGCCCCTTGGTTATTGCAGGCGGCGCTGCAATAACACTTAATCCTGAGCCTGTTTCTGAATTTATTGATGCCTGCATTATTGGCGAGGCAGAAGGGCTTTTAGATAGTGTTGCTGAGATCGTATATCACGATATGAAAAATAGCCTTGACAGAATAGACATTCTCCATGAGCTTGATGAGCTTGAAGGTGTTTACATACCATCTTTTTATAACGTTACACGCGATACAAATGGTAATATTATTGGAATTAACCACAAATACAAAACAGAGAAAATGGTTAAAAGGCATTTTTCTCCGCCATCCGAATTCTTATCGTCTACAGTGATCTACACAAATGATACTACATTCTCAAACATGCATCTAATAGAAGTATCAAAGGGGTGCGGTTATAGATGCAGATTTTGTATATCAGGATACGCCTACCTGCCCCCGAGACACAAGGATATAAATATACTGAAAAATAACCTTAAGTCACTGCCTGTGCATGTAAAACGGGTCGGCATTATCAGCCCGATGGTTACAGAATATCCGGATCTGCATGAATTGCTTGCATACATACATAAACTTGGTCTCAGGGCATCCATGTCATCTATGCGGGCAGACGCTGTTAATGGACAGGACATGAATAGTGTAGAGTTACAGTACGATCAAATGTCTGTTGCAATAGCACCCGAAGCCGGTAATTATAGATTACGCAAAATCATAAACAAATCACTCACCGATGAGCAGATTATTAAGGCTGTGGAATTGCTGGACAAAGCCGGTATAAAGATATTAAAGCTTTACTTCCTGATAGGGATACCTTCCGAAACAGATCAAGATATTTTTGATATAATAAACTTGGTATTGCTATTAAAAAGTAAATTGAGATACGGTAAAATTAGTGTGAGTATAAACCCGCTCATACCAAAGCCGCATACCCCGTTTCAGTGGCTGCCTGTCATAAACGGAACCGTTTTAAGGCATCGCTTGGATATTATAAAGTCGGGCTTCAAGGGTAAAGGTATAAGAATTGAATGGGAAAAGCATTATATGCTGCAGGCAATTCTATCAAGAGGCGGCAGGGAATTATCAAAATTCCTTATCCATTTATCAGAACATGATACCTCCGTATCAATGACTATAAAAGATACGGCCATTGATCTCGATTATTACCTTTACAGGAAAAGGGATATACACGAGATATTTCCATGGGACTTTATTGATTATGGTTTCACGAAAGGTTTTCTGTATAAAGAATATGAACTCGGTATGAAGGGCATTCTCACACCAAAGTGCAAGCCCGATGTTTGTAAGCTTTGCGGGATATGTAATACATGAATGAACTTGAGAGACTTATAAAAGATTATATAAATAAAAATGGTCCAATCACATTTGAGCAATATATGGAAGAAGCTCTCTATCATCCATCTTTGGGCTATTACACGTCGGGCAAACAAAGAGTCGGGCCCGAAGGTGATTTTTATACGGCACCCTATGCATCCTCTGTTATGAGTATGATTATCGCAAAACAGATAGCACAGTTTTTTGAGCTGCTTGGCAAACCCGATCCGTTCTATGTCGTAGAATTCGGTGCAGGTACAGGCAGGATGGCGGACGATATAATCGAATCATTGATAACGTGGCATAAGGACGTATATGAGAGGGTGAATTACATCATTGTAGAGACGGGCTCCAATTTTGACATAGAGCATAAAGAAAAAATCAAAGTATTTAAAACACCATCCGTTATAAAGCCTTTTACGGGCTGCATAATATCTAATGAGCTGTTTGACGCATTACCCGTTCATATTATAGTTATGAAAGACAGACTTTATGAGGTTTACGTTGATGTGAAGGATGACCAATTTGTAGAAGTGCTTGAGCCTGCATCGGATGCAACCTTAGCCCATATTGACAATCTTGGAATAGAGCTTACTCAAGACGTCCGTACAGAAATCAATTTAAGAGCCGGCAAAATGCTTGAAACAATGGCTTCAATACTTATGCATGGATACGTTCTTACAATTGACTACGGGTACAACACACTCGATTATTATAGCCCTGATAGGACTAATGGAACATTGATGTGTTACTATAAGCATCAAGCGGATGATAACCCTTATGAGTTATCGGGAGAAAAAGATTTAACATCACATGTTGATTTTACGAACCTTGCAAAAAAAGGGCTTGAATTATCTTTAGAACCGATTGGTTACGTAAGACAGATGGACTTCATTTATGCTCTCGGATATGAAAAATTGCTGAAAAATTTAAAGGAAGTAATAAATGATCCTGTTGATTACTTCAGACTTACATCAGCATCAAAATTTTTAATCATGCCTGGAACAATGGGAGAAATATTTAAAGTCATGCTTCAATATAAAGGCGGTAAAGGGCTGCCCGTCCCATCAGGCTTTACTTATAAAAACATGGTTACACTATTGTTTAAGCAGCATCAGCCTCCTCTCCGCAAGGAAGGCGGGCATGGTCCGACATGACAAATCTATAACAACGAAAACACGGATTGAGATTCTTTATAAAATAAAAAATGGCGGAGAAACCCCGCCATTAAACATTTATATCTTCTGTTCCTTAGTCCTCATTGCCCAGTGTCAAGCCACATATAATACGGGGCTGATAAACCAGTGTTAGCTCCTGTTATGGTGCGGAAAGGTGCAATATCACCGTTTATTGTGCTTGCATTGTTATAGACAGTTATGGAGTTGTTATTTTGGTTAGATATATAGAGCCTATCAGAAGATGAATCATACCATATACCGGACGATCTGCTTAATCCAGTGGAAGCGCCTAAAATATTTCTATCCGGGAAAATATTTCCGTTTGCAACACTTGCATTATTATAGACACTGATATTACCACCATTGGCTACATACAAATGTTCAGGCGTAAGTGATGCGCTTGTATTAAATGACCATGCGTAATCCTGTGCAAGGCTATTGCCCTTGGCATCCTGCACACCTGTTGTAAGTGTTACTGTGTAAAGAGCAAATGAGTCAAGTGTATTTGATGGATCAAAATATACTGTTTGTGAGCCTGAATTGTAAGATATTGTTCCTGTAATCTGGGTACCATGTGTCGATACAATAAAGGTCGTTGCGCTGATACTTGCAGGATTCATTGCCATTGTAAAGGTTGCTCTTATTACAATATCCAATGCTGTATTATTATTTCCTGGCGTAGGGCTTACCCATGATACCGAAGGCAGTGTCGGACCTGCCGGACCGGTTGTTCCCGTTGGTCCCGTTCCACCTGTCTCTCATGCCGGACCTGCTGCACCGTTGACTCCGTTCTTGCCGTTTGATCCGCTGCATCCTGCTATTGTAAACAGGACGGCCATGCTTAACACTAATATTTTAGTTTTTATATTGTTCATTGTTTCCTCCTTTTTGTTTTGCAAATTATCCCCTCCACTACCCTCCCCTCGGTAAGGGGAGACTGATGGAATTTAACATAACTATCCATATAACATGCGATAAGTCACAGATTGGGAATTTTTGTCATATACTATTTGTTTCACTTACAATCGCCAACGCGTTCACCGGTATAGCGATCAATGACCTTTCTTGTAGTACCATGTTCATGAAAAACAGTGGTCATGGTGCCATTATAGCTTGTGCCGTTGTGATAGGTAAAATCCCCTGTACTTGTTGCAGGGTGCTTGCCTGTACAAACCATCTTCCAAGTTACATGACTGCCGGAGATCTTGCGGTCTGTCATCTTACAATCTTTGTTCTGCTGGGGCGTAGTAGGCATTGCCTTGTCTGGATTTGTGATATTCTTTTTATCAAAGCAGGTTGTTATGGTGGTAGGTCTCATCTGAAAAGGCATACCCGGCATGCTCATGGATGTCGTGATCTTCCACAAGCCCTGCTTCATATTTGCCGGACCGGCCATTGCTATCGCAGAAAGCAGTACCACGAAAATGCCGGTAGTGATTATAGTTTTTTTATTCATTATATTCTCCTTTTTATTTATTTTTTTTTAAGGGGAAGAGCAGATCCATAGGTCTGCCCCTGCTGCTTATTACAGTTCTTCGGTATGCCCTCAGTGTATCGCATAGAGATGTCCGTCGTCTGATCCTCGTAAACTGTTCCGTCGGCTCCGATTGCAGGGGATGACTCAATGATGCCTCCTGTCGGATAATCCCATTTGACTGTGCCATCAGGTTTGATTGCATAGAGATTTCCATTCGAGTCCTCCATTATGACTGAGGGCATAAATATAACCCTGACTGCCATAGCCGCTATCAGAGGGTACGTAGATGTTACCGACGTGTTCCGCGGTCCCGATAATACTTCCGGGACGGTCCTTTCTGCATCTGTAGATACGGATGATATATGTCTGCATGATGTCCCCGCTTTCCAATAACTGCCGGCTATGAAGGCGGCAGGTGCGAGAACCCCGCACCTGCCTTGTAACGTCCCACCTTCTATTTCTTGCCGCTTGCTTCCGGCCCGACTCTTTCTTCTCAGTGTACCACATTCAAGACGCCTAGATAGTCGCCGATGTATATACTTCCGTCCGCACCGATTGCCGGTGAACTGTAGAGTCTATGGCCGGAGCCTGCGTAGTATGTCCATTTTACGTTTCCTGCCGGTGAAATTGCATAAAGTTCGCCAGTCTGCGAACCAACATAGATGGTACCATCCGCTCCGATCGCCGGTGAGGAATAGACTGAGCCTGTTAGCACCCTCCATTTTTCTGTCCCATCGGGGTTAAACGCGTAAAGATAATCATCTAAGGAGCTCACATAGATCGTGCCGTCCGGGCCGATTGCCGGTGAGGTAGCTATGCTGCCTCCTGTTGCTGCGACCCATTTACGCCATCCTGCCGCCAGTGAGAATGCATAAAGATTGCCATTCCCTGAACCTACGTAGATGGTGCCATCCGATCCGATTGCCGGACTGGAATCTATGGTTCCTTCAAATATTAAGGCTTGCCAATCGACAGCTCCGTCCGGGTAGAATGCATAAAGGTAACTACTTACTGTTGGTGCTGCACCTGTTGTACCGACATAAATGGTGCCATTCGCACCGATTGCGGCCCCGGAGTCTATTTGACCTGTCGAATAGCTCCATACTCGTTGTCCCTGTGGGCTAATGGCATAAAAATTACCATCATAAGAGCCAGCGTAGATCGTGCCGTCCGCACCGATCGCCGGGGTGGCCTTTATGCTCCCCCCTGTTGTGAAGCTCCAATCAACGGCGCCGGTAGTTGCGTTGAGGGAATAGAGATGATCATCCGCCGAGCCAAGATAGATGGTTCCGTTCGAGACAATGGTTGGCGCCGCCCATATCCCTCCTCCCCCTGTCGTAAAACTCCATTCGAGAGCTTGATCGGTCGGGTTGATGGCATAAAGAGCGCCGTTTGTATAATTTGTCGAGCCTGCGTAGACGGTTCCATCCGCACCAATGACCGGTGATGCCAGTAGCTGGTATCCAGAAAGGCTTGGGTCTGTATATGTCCATTTTACTGTTCCTGTTATAGAGCTTGTATTGATATTACTCAGTCCGGTCCCCTGTAGATCCCTGTGGAATGTGGGCCATGGCGAGGCGCTGGCTATGTTCATGTAGCTGCTACCCTGTGCCTCTTTACCATTGCCGTCGGTCACTGTTACAATTACCTTGTAATAGCCAGGTATGCCGGGCGAATACCACACAGTATCATTTCCCCAGCCCGTTGACGTTATGTACGCTCCTATAGTCCATTCAAAGCTCAGTAAATCGCCGTCAGGGTCGTCCGCATCGCACTCAAGGCTTGATGCAGCATACACCGGCTGGGGGCCGATGGCGATACTGTTGATGACCGGCGAGGTATTGCCCTGCGTGCCCAGGGCAATCGTACCCATCGCGTATCTGCCGCTGGCATCGCTGACCTCGATCGTGGCCGTGCCGGATGCGGAGTAGCTTGATGGTGCCGTGATGGTTGCCGTCGGATCGTTGACGCTGCCCGGGGACACGACCCACGGGCTTGTTGTCGTCCACGTGTAAGTCAGCGCAAGCCCCTGCGCGCTCTGTGCCACAACCGCCGCCGTGAAGCTTGTGCCGGGCGTCGCGGGCATGCCATAAACCGACAGACTCTGTATGATAGGCATGGTAGGCCCAGTGAGGCCCTGAGGACCCGCAGGACCCGTTTGCCCGTTCGAGCCGTTTGTACCTGCCGGACCTGTTGCGCCGTTCTTACCGCTTGTGCTGCTGCATCCTGCCATTACCGCCGATGCAAAGACAAGCACCAAAATCAACTTACCTATTGTTTTCATGTTTGTACCCTCCTTTTTGTTTTGACCTGTCTGTAGCACACAAGAAGTCACAAAACGGTCACACATCGAGGATTGTTGTACGGTCAGACTTTCTTATTTTACAAATGCATTTTTCGGGTAAAGGAAAACCGCACACGCATTCCCGGACTAATCTTGCTTTCCTGACATTACCCGGGAGAGCTTTTGATCAGCGCGTATATGGATTCTGTCTTTGGTGAAGGCGATATACCCAGTATGGTTTGAAGCGTATTCTTACACCTGTTGTACACTGCCAGAGATTCACCGGCTCTACCCATTGATTGATAGCATAACATGAGAGATTGATAGAACTCTTCTGACAGATTATCCGCTTCTAATCCCTTTTGGTAGCACTCTAAAGCCTCTCTCCATTTGCCCTTCTGTTCCAGATAGTGTCCCAGCCTGCTTATGGAACGGATGAATTTACTTTTGATACGCTCTCGTATGGATGTAGTCCACCATTGGTTCGCATCATTGGGTAAAAATCTGCCTTTATACATGTCAACAGCTTGCTCTGTTAGTTTAGCAGCCGCTTCTATATTACTGCTCCACAAAGGATCGGCTCTATCAAGAATTTGCTCAAAAGCCCATACATCAACCCAGCAGTATTGAGGGTCAAGAGATAATCTGCCCTCTTTAACTTGTAGGCACTTCTCATTACCGATCAGCAACCTCAACCTCTGTAACGTTGTTGAGAAGACACTGTGTGATTTATCTCCCTCTGCCTCAGGCCATAGTGCATCGCTGATCACCTCTTCCCTGACATCTATACCTCCGGATGCAACCAATACCTTAAGCATATTTACAGGTGTCTTCTGAACCTTGCCTGAGAAACCCAATGGTTGCTCATCCTTCAATAATGCAAAACTACCAAGAGTACGTATCTTAAGTTCCCATGGCCAATTTTCGATATCAACAATATTACCGGTACTGCCGATATTATTTTTCAAAACAAGTCCGCGTCTTTTAATAAGCATCTGTACATACGGTACTTCTATTCCTGCTTGAAGCGCCTTTATGCATAACTGGAGCATAATATCAGGCATCCATCGCCAGTGATTTATATAGCCCTGTGCTTTCCCGATCTTCATACCATTGCGTAACTGTTCAAAACCCTCGAGTTCATTGCCGCAGTCAAATTTAATCTGTGCATCAAGCAAACAGCAGTAGAACTCCAGTATTACCGATCGCATCTCTGCACTTATATGTCTGGCATGTGTCAGGTTTTTGCGGGCATTTTCGTAATCTTCCAATGATACCTGTATCTGAGCCAGCCCAAGTCTGTTTATAGCCTCCGGGAACGGTGCGCCAGCTTGAATCGCGGCTCGCAGTGCCTCTTCTCCATATTTCATAGACACCGGCAGATTCCTCTTCAGATGGCTATGATAGCTTTTCAGGTAATAATAGTGTGAGACGTCCAGAGTGTGGCTGCTGTCCATGGAGTTAAACATGCTGTTCAGATATTTTTCTGCTGCGGACAGCTCTCCGGTCGTAAGCGCATAATAGGCACCCTGGGCAAAAAACATGTGATCCCATAAATGCACACCGTACCTGTTCGACATCTCCAGGCCTTCATCTATTGCAGAAGTTGTTTTAGGTGATACGGTAAACCACAGATAGATACATTTAATAACCTGCCCTAAAATCGACTCTAATGGTGTTATTGCACCATGGTTGCTTATACCACGCCTTATAGTATCATGATCGATTATTGGCTTATTGATAACCGGTTTGTGCATATCAAAAAGTACATCCATTTTTGCTATATCGCCTATCCACGAATAGTACAACAAAAGGTAATTCGTGAGCATTGCTCTTGTGCGTTCATCAGTGTGTTTGCCGTTTTGGGATTGCACAATAGCCTCGGCGCGTTTTACCCATGGCGATATGTTTTTTTGCTGTGGCTTCCGGTAAATCATAGATAAAAGCATAACGGAGATGAAGTGTGCCTCGATCTGTCCGGAAGGGAAAGGCACACGTGAGAGTAACCCTTTTATAATCTCAATCCAACGGTCAAGTGGCTCAAAGTTATCCCATTCTATGCAGTACGTCCTTGCAATACCTGCCCAGGACAGAAATAATCCATTACTGCTGTTTTGATCTTGCTGCTCTTGGAATAAGGCAAACGCTTTTTCCAGCGTTTTACGGCTTTCGGTCAGTGAGAACGGTAAGACAGCTACCCCATACCAGTACAGCAGCCAAGGTGCGGCATCAAGGACTGCAGCTGGCAGCTGCTTTAGCCATTGCATGAGGATCTGGTTTCTTCCCTGTGTTATTAAAGGCTGCGCATTGTTAAGGATAAGCTGAGTAAAAGCATGCCAATCTTTGGATGCTTGAAACAGTTTTGCTGCTTCTTCAATCTCTCCTGCTTCTTCCAATAGCTCAGCCGCTTTCTCCCGTATTTCTCTCAGCTCTGTTTCTTTGAATACTTTGTTTGCCTGCGCCAGGAGAAACTTACGGAAGAGCGAATGATAATGGTATGTAGATTCAAGAGATGATATCTTCACGGTAAAATAATTGTTAAGATGTAGACTTGCAAGCAAGTCTTCCGGATGGTCCATCCCGGTCAGTCTTTGAGCCATATCAAAGGTTATCTTTGGCAAAAATGATGTTTTCAGTAAGAAGTCCTGAACGTTTTTATCTATTCTGTTAAAGATCTCATCTGCAAAATAGTTAAAGAACCTGTCCTCTAAGATTTCATTCTGTATAAGATGTACGTCTTCCTTTCTATACTTTTCCATTAACAATACGAGACCTGCTGCCCACCCTTGCACTTTATCATGGAATTGTTTTGCATCCTTAATACTGATATTCTTAAGTCCTCTCTTTTGAAGGAATAGCATGGTTTCACTCATGGTAAATCTAATATCCTGATCCGTAATAAAGCCTATTCTATCACCGGTGCGAAGATGGGAGAATGCCGCATGGGGTTCGCCTTTACTTATAAATATAAAATTTATACAGTGAGGAACACAATCGGATATCATCGATACCCCCATACTTATGACCTTATGTAGCATAGAGTCAGGAGGCACATCCTGATAATTATCAAATACAATAACAAACTTCTTTGGCTTGGCTAAGCTGCTTAAGAGCTCCTGAAAGAACAGCTTTGTAAATGCAGGAATATCCTGGAGATGTTCCGGGGTAGGGAGCGGAAACGATTGTACATCTCTTTTCGTTGTTATGTTTTGTGCGCGGGGTGGGTATACAATGTCTTTTGCTGCCATACCCATGTAATAGAAAAATGTTGATAACTCATTGTCCCCTTCGTCCAGATGGTAGTAGATATAGGGTATCTTGCGGCTTTTCAGATAGTTTACAACAAATGTAGTCTTACCAGACCCTGGTATGCCGGATATCCAGACAATAGGCTTTTTACGGAGTTTATCCAGTAAATGGAACAACCCTTTTCTTTGAATTACACCGACTACCTCAGGCTTACTTATTTTATAGATATTATGCACTATCTCGTAAGGTTTAGATTTCATAATTGCATTCAATAAAAGATAATATAATTAAGTAGTTATACTATATTGTATATTAATATTAAAAATGCTTAAATGTGTCAAGTGGAAAAAATAATTATTATTAACTTGACAGCCTTATCGTCGATTATGTATAATTTAAAGTCTTGAAGGCGGATAGCTCAGTTGGTAGAGCGCCACTCTTACACGGTGGATGTCGCAGGTTCGAGCCCTGTTCCGCCTACGTTTTTTGGGGTCGTAGTTCAGTTTGGTTAGAACGTCCGCCTGTCACGCGGAAGGTCGCGGGTTCGAGCCCCGTCGACCCCGCCATTTGATGGCTTATTCTTTTAATTCAAATAAAAAAACTGCTTTATAAGAATATATGGGATCCATCAGCGATTGAACCCCGGCGCAGGATAAACCACGATGTTTAACGAGTAAAGCAGAGAGTTACACCTTCTGTAACAAATCAATTATCTCAAAAAGATAAAACTGCGGCGGCATCATTCCTGATCGTATTGACTTTCATTGGTTAAAATAGTTAACCATGTATATGGTAAATAGTAAAAAAATACTTATTATTGAGGATGATAAAGATATTTCTAATCTCATTTCTCATTTTGTTTCTAAGGAAGGGTATACGCCGATTTTAGCACATGATGGGGAAGAGGGCTTATGGCAAATAAAGGCAAAGTCTCCGGATATCATAATACTTGATCTTATGCTGCCTCGCAAAGATGGGTATGAGGTTATAAGACAGATAAAAAAAGAAAAAAACATGCCGGAAATTCCCATAATTATACTTACGGCAAAATCAGAGGAAATCGATAAAATAGTAGGACTTGAACTTGGAGCTGATGACTATATTACAAAACCTTTTAGTCCGAGAGAGCTTATCGCAAGAATAAAAGCTGTTATGAGAAGAACGGATCCTGAAGCTATAGTAAATACTGCTAAAAAATTAGCCTATGGTAAATTGGAGATAGATGATAACAAATACGAAGTAAGGTACGATGAAAAGCTAATAAGTCTAACGTCAAAAGAATACAATCTTCTTAAGTATCTATTACAGCACAAGGGTTTTGTAATATCAAGGGATGATCTTTTACAAAATGTATGGGGATATAATTATGTAGGTACTACCAGAACGGTTGATGTGCACATATCAAGATTAAGAAAAAAAATACCGTATTTGGATAAAAATATTCAACACATTAAAGATATAGGGTACAAATTTTTAGATGAATAAAAAAGCCTTTATTACATTCTCTGCGGCATTCTTTACAATAGCGTTTATTGTATTTATTTTAACAAAAAGACTCGGTATAGATATAGACATTTTTATTGTGTTTGTTTTTTCATTGCTGGCCGCTTTTATATCAAGCAAGATTTACGCAAGCACAATCAAATCACTCTTAAAACATATAGTGTTGGTTTCTCAAAAAGAGTTACAGATATATAACCTTGTGTACCCTTCATCTCCAGGGATGGATGACGTAAAATCAGTTATACTGCAGCTCATGCAAAAGGCAAAAGAACAAATCCAGAATTTTTATAAAGATATGAATGTTATAAAAAATATGATTGATAAAGTTGATATAGGTATACTCGTAGTTAACAGACACGGTAAGGTTATGTACGCCAACAGGTGCATAAAAGATATAGGTGCCCTCGGTTCTGATACAACGGACATATATTTTTTTGACATGATAAGGAGCTATGAGGTTTCCAATCTTTTTAATGAAGTACTTTCCGATTTAAAAACAAGGCAATCCGAGATATCAATCTTTGCGCCGCATGAAATGAATTTCCAGTTTACAATAAGCAATATAGATTATTGCGGCTCCGAGCAGTGTTTCTTATTCACATTAAAAGAAATAACAAAATTGAAACAGATAGAACAAATAAGACAGGATTTCATAACCAATGCATCTCATGAATTAAAAACACCGCTGACATCCATAATAGGTTATCTCGAAGCACTCAAAGATGATTATAATAAGCAATTCATTGACATAGCTCATAAAAATGCAAGGAGGATGCAGAGGATCGTGGATGATATGCTTATACTATCAAAAGCAGACAGAGGTCCTTCTGATCTCAATATGAAGCATATAGGCCTTTCAGAAATCATAAATGAGGTTAAATCACTTTTGAACAAAGAATTAGAGAATAGACATCAAATGTTAAGCATTAATGTACATGATAATGCAGACGTTGTTTACGCTGATAAAGAAGCCATGTTTCATATATTCTTAAATCTTATAGACAATGCAGTAAAATATAGCAGAGAAAATGATCGGATCGATGTTGAAGTAGAAGGTAACGATAAAGGTGTAGAGGTAATTGTAAAAGATACAGGTATAGGCATACCGTCAAATGAGCTTGATAGGATTTTTGAGAGGTTTTATACGGTTGATAAGACAAGATCACGGGAGCTTGGCGGTACCGGGCTCGGATTATCGATTGTTAAGCATTTTGTTCTTGCACATAATGGACGGATATGGGTAGAGAGTACGTTAAACAAAGGCAGTGCTTTTCATTTTACAATACCAAGAAAATAATCTGATAATAAACCAGGATTAAATGTATAAACCTTTATACGGTTTGAAAACCTGATAGATATGAAAGTCTTAGACAAATACATTACAAGAGAACTAATACCGCCATTTCTAATAAGCTTGATTTTAACAAGTGCCTTAATGCTTATCGGAAGAATGGTCAGATTCTTCGACCTTATAGTTTCAAAAGGTGTTGCTGTTAAAAACGTTGCACTCATATTTGTCTATATGTCACCGTTCATCCTTGCACTTGCAATACCGATATCTATTCTTGTATCTGTTGTAATAGTTTTTAGCAGACTGTCCGCAGACAGCGAGATAATTGCAATGAAATCCATAGGCATAAAACTTCTAACACTATCAAAGATGCCTATAATACTCGGACTTATTGGTTACATACTTGCGGATGTTATATCATTCTACATGCTTCCAAAAGCCAATATTGCACTTAAGAATGAATTTTTCAATATAGTCATACAAAAAACAACTGTAGGTATAAATGAAAAGGCATTTAACAACTTTACTAAAAACATAACATTTTATGTAGATAATCTTTCAAAGCACAAAGATATAATGAAGCAGGTATTTATTTACGATGAAAGAGAATCTAATATGCCCAATACGATAGTAGCAGATACCGGCAGTTTCATTGTAAACAAGCGAGATAAAGATATTACTCTTGTATTGCATGACGGTGTTATCCAGCAACTAAGTAAAAACATGAAAATCATCAGGATTGTGCATTTTAAAGACTATTATATTACTTTCTCAACAGATCAGATAATTTCTTCTATCAATATAGGTAACAACTCTTCCTTTGAACTGACAATCGTACAATTGATTAAAAAATATTTAAGTTTAGAGAAGGCTAAAGAGCATACGACTTCTATTTTAATAGATTTAACAGAACGGCTGGCAATACCATTTACAGCCATTATTTTTTCCATAATGGCCATTCCGTTAGGTATAAAATCCCCGAGATCCGGAAAGGCTTACGGAATTATAATAGCAATCGGGGTTGTGTTAACGTATTACATAACATTAAGCGGTGCAGAAACAATCTCCAAATTACACATTCTCAGCCCATTCTTTGTTATATTTTCGGTTGACTTAGTTTACTTTGTAATTGCCGTACTTCTTTTATTTATGGTTTCTCAGGAAAAAGATACGGAATATCTTAAAACCATTATTAAGAGGCTATTGCCGTGATGAAGATATTAAACAGATATATATTAAAAGAGTTTATGATCGTTTACACGATTTCGCTGATTGCCCTCTCAGGCCTTTTTCTTATAGTTAATATTTTTGAGAATTTGAAATTTATCCTTTCATACCA
The DNA here is from genome assembly GCA_023382265.1 of Deltaproteobacteria bacterium. Lineage (NCBI taxonomy): Bacteria > Pseudomonadati > Myxococcota > Myxococcia > Deltaproteobacteria bacterium. The sequence continues at coordinate 26,202 of JAMCPX010000035.1, forward strand.
CCCATCCTTTTACGAAGTTTTTATGCTTTATTTCACTCAAATCCCAGGCATTTTATATCAGACTATCCCCATGGCGGCTCTACTTACAACAGTTATCGTATTTGCCGTAATGTCTAAGAATAATGAGATAGGTTCACTCCTTTCTACCGGCATAAACCCTTTAACAATTGTAAAGCCTATAATCTACACTGTAATTGTTATCTCAATAATAAACCTTGTAATAGGCGAATCAATTGTACCAAGGACAAATATTGATAATGGTTTGATTGATGCAAACATACATAATTCTAATGCAAGTATTAACCAAAAAATCAAATTAAATAACATATGGCTTAAATCAAATAACAAAATCTACAAAATAGGGTTATTCATACCCTGGCTTGATACGATTAAAGATGTAACAGTTTATGATTTCTCTAACGATTACAAAACCTTAATATCAAGAACGGACATAGAAATCGCGAGATGGGAACAGGATCACTGGGAGGCAGCCAATGTTAATATTAGAGATTTTAAAACCAATAATCAGGTTGTTTATAGTTTCATAACGTCAACTTCATTTCAGTTTCCATACACGATCAAGGATTTTAAACATACCGAAAAAACACCGGATGAGATGAACTATTTTGAGCTTATGTCATACACACAAAAACTAAAAAAAGAAGGCTACTCTTATGCACCTTATGATGTTTCACTAAATTTTAAGCTTTCTTACCCGTTCTCATCTCTTTTTGTAATATTAATCGTATTACCATTTTCCTTAAAGAAAAGAAAAACGGCGGGTTTTATCCTTGCTATCGGAATCGCACTAACAATAGGTTTCAGCTATTGGATTATTTTGGCACTATCTTTATCAATGGGTAATTCGGGCATTTTAAATCCTGTTTTAGCCACATGGCTACCCAATGCTATCACACTTGGTATATCTACAATTACATATACATTTACTAAATGGTAAAATATGAATTTTAACCCTGTATATATTTTAATACAGGCCCTGGAGTAACAAGTATGTTCGTATCTTCATACATATCTCCATCCACTGTGTATTTTAGAGGTACATGAGACCTGATTTCAGTAACACTTGCAAGTGTATCTACTATGTTTGGAAAATTAGGCGGGCTGCCCACATACAATCTTCTTAATCTTTTTATCAACTCAAAAGCATTAGCTCTACCGGCTAATACATGAATCTTATCGGGTAACTCATTAGCCCTGTATATAGCCCTAAAATTAAGTCCTATATTTTTTATGCTTGAACTAACCACAACAGAATATTCGTCAAAACTCAATTTCACGTTATCTATAATTACTTCTGCATTTATCGGTTTAAAAAGTTTTTCTACGTACTCGGTTTTTAGTATAGCCGATGCGATACCCTTGTATATGATTTGCAATGCCTTTATCGGTCCTGGATTACCGCCTTCATAATATATATCCATGAGATTTGCGACAAAGCCTGTACCAAACATAAAACCATACCTACCATTAACATTTAATACCTTATTCTCTCTTGTTTGAAACGGCATTCCTTTTTTATAATTATTAACAATCTTTTTTGTTATACCAATGACAGAACCTCTTATACCATTCAATGCATTTGATATTGTATTCATGGTCCCTCCTCGCAAATGTGCGATAAGAGGCAGGCTTGTATCATTATATACCTTGATCATACTGGTAACGATCTGATGATTTGTACCATCTCCCCCATTTACGCCGACAACCTCGTACCTGTCTTTTTTTATCTCCTCTGCTACCTCTGTCAACTCTTCCAGCGATGACGGGATAAAAACTTTACCATACCTATCAACGGCATCAATAAGATAATCAAGCAATTTCGGGTTTCTCTTATTTTTTTTGGATTTTGGGTTATGTATAATACCAATAGCTCTCATAATTACTCCGTAAAATAAATTTATTTGATTCTTGTATATATAATTGATACACACATTATATGAAAATAATCAAGCTATTAAAAGAAAGATTGGACAGAAAAACTATTGTGAAAACATTAATACTTATAAGCATATTCTCATTAGCAACAATAGCAGTTTACAGCACACCGTTAAAAGAGTACGCCAACCCTCAAAAATTCAAAGCACTTGTATTCTCACTGAAAAATCAATGGGGTTATTGGACACCGTTGATCTTTATATTGGCTTTCGCAATAAAGTCGGTTATCCCATTCCCATCGTCCATTTTTCCGCTTGTCGGAGGGCTTGTTTTTGGACCATTATATGGTGCCGTATATTCAATAATAGGATCCGTAATTAGTGCAGCTATTGCATATCAGCTATCAAGAAGACTCGGCAGGGACTTTGTATTGAAAGTGCTTGGGACAAAAGCAAAAACACTCGATCGCTTGACAAATGTCCATGGGCTTGAGGTTGTATTGTTTTTTAGAATCGTGCCGTCCCTTCCTTTTGATGTGTTCAATCTCGGTGCCGGTTTATCAAGTATCACATTCTCCGATTTTGTTATCGGAACAGTCATTGGAATGATACCATGGTCTTTTGCATTAAGCTATCTGGGAGATCATTTAATGAATTTTAAGGTAAATTTTGTTTCTCTGCTTTCCTTATTCCTGATCATTGCAATAATTACACTGCCGATTCTTATAAAGAAGTTTTCACACAATTCAAAGAAAAGCTAATCCGGAAAATTCACACCCATATTTTTTTTAACATATTTTTCCGGTTAACAAAAACTTGTTTATGCTATTTTGTAATCATACAAATCAAAAAAAGACATAAAAAACTAATGTAATATGAAAGATATAGAGATTACTAAACATAAGTTAAGATCCGCCGATATGAAGCTTACAGAGGATTGAGATACTTAAAATACTTGAGAATAATCGTAACCATCCAACCGCAATTGATATTTATAAAAGCCTTAAAACAAATCAGCCTGAGGTGTCCTTTACAACCGTTTATAATACGCTTGAACTGCTTACAAAGATTGGAGAAATAAATAAATTGATATTGGATTTCGAGCGTGCTCATTATAATCCGGATGTTAGACAGCACTATCACGCTATTTGTACCGGATGTGGTATCATATCCGATATAGAGCAATCTTTCGATTTATCAATAGATAAAATCAAGGTTCATAAGTTCTCGCAACTTACAGAGTTCCATATAGATTTTTTTGGAATATACGAGAAATGTGCAGATCTTTCAAAAAAAGAAAAGCAGGTTAAGAAACCTGCTTTTTACAGTGCTTAGAGAATATTCTTTATTTACTTTTTTGTGATACTGAAACCAAGTAGTTGGTTATCTCTTTTGCCTCTTTGTCATTTATCCATTTTGGATTCATCTTTTGCATTTTTGCAACGCTTTGTTCCCAGCCTGCACGATCCTTTTTCATGTGAAGCGGCATTTCGTAGCTATGACATTTTGAGCACTTTGTTTTAAAAATTTGCTCCACACCTGCTGATTTCCCTGCACCCATTGCAGGTAGAGATACCAAAGCTACTGCTGCTAACAGCGTTACCAACGATATTATCTTTTTCATGTTTTCACCTCCATTCCATAATATAACTAAGTTACTCCTGCTCACTTTCATTCGTTGTATTTTTTAAAGCCTCTTTCCTTGATAGCCTTATTTTTCCTTCTCTATCTATATCTATAACTTTTACTGTAATCTCATCACCTTCCCTTGCAATATCTTCAACCCTTTTTACCTTATGATCCGCAAGCTGTGATATATGAACAAGCCCTTCAACTCCCGGAAACAGTTCAACAAATGCACCGAAATCCACTACCTTCTTTACCTTGCCTACATACGTTTGGCCTATTTCAGCATCGGTTGTTAATCCTTTTACCATCTTTAATGCTTCCGCCATCATAGCTGTATCGTTTGAAGCTATACGTACCTTGCCGCTGTCATCTACATCTATCTTCACTTTTGTTTTTTCTATGATAGCTTTTATGTTCTTACCTCCAGGCCCGATAAGATCCTTTATCCTTGCGTTCCTTATGTTCATATGAACAATTCTTGGGGCATATTCTGAGATATCTGCCCGCGGTATGGATATGGTTTGCATCATAATATCCAATATATGCAGCCTTGCCGTTCTCGCCTTTTTAAGAGCATCCTGCATGATCGATTCTGTAACGCCCTTTATCTTTATATCCATCTGTATTGAGGTAACACCCTCTTTTGTCCCGGCAACTTTAAAATCCATATCACCAAGATGATCCTCATCCCCGAGTATATCAGTAAGAATAAAATAATTGTCGCTTTCTTTGATAAGTCCCATTGCAACGCCTGCAACAGGGGATTTAATAGGGACCCCACCGTCCATGAGGGAAAGTGTTGCACCGCATACAGTTGCCATTGAAGAAGAACCATTACTTTCAAGTATATCCGATACGATTCTGATAGTATAGGGAAAATCATCCTCAAACGGAATAATCGGAGCTATTGCTCTTTCCGCAAGTGCCCCGTGCCCGATCTCCCTTCTACCGGGACCTCTCAATTGTTTAACTTCACCTACTGAGAATGGCGGGAAATTATAATGAAGCATAAATCGCTTTTTATTTTCACCTCCGATCTCGTCTATAAATTGCACATCATCAAATGTACCGATCGTTGTAACAACAAGTGCCTGCGTTTCGCCTCTTGTAAAAAGAGCCGAACCGTGTGTCCTTGGCAATACGCTGACTTCACATGTTATGGGTCTTACTTCATCTAATTTTCTACCATCGATACGTTTTTGACCGTTTACTATCATGTCTCTAGCTATTGTTGACTGCAGCTTTTCAATGGCCATCTCTACTTCTACCGGTTCATACTTACCATCGGTTGCAAACTCTTCATCTGCTTTTTTAAAAAGTTCCCTCTGTTTCGCCTGTCTTTCCTGTTTTACCTTCGTTGTTAAACTATCTTTCAATACATCCGTATATCTCTCTTGAACAATTTTATACAACTCATCGCTTATGCTGTTATCAATGTAGGTACGTTTTGTTAAATTCAATTCTTTTGCAATTGACTCCTGCAGGTCTATCATGGGCTGCATCATTTTATGGCCAAAAAATATCGCTTTTAAAACATCCTCTTCCGGTACAATACGAGCCCCCCCTTCCACCATAACAACTGCATCTCTGCTTCCTGCTACAATTATATCAAGATCGCTGTTTAAGAGTTGTGCCGGGGTCGGATTTATAATTAGTTCACCGTTGATTCTTCCCACCTCTACCGCTGCGATTGGTCCCGCAAAAGGTATATCGGAGAACATAAGCGCAGACGATGCACCCGTTATAGCTATTATATCCGGATCATTTTCCTGATCTGCCGATATAACCGATGCTATGATCTGTGTTTCGTAATTAAAACCCTTTGGAATAAGAGGTCTGATAGGTCTATCTATCAATCTTGAAGATAAAATCTCTTTCTCTGACGGCCTGCCTTCTCTTTTAAAATATCCGCCTGGAATTCTACCGGCGCCATAAAATCTTTCCTGATATTCAACTGTCAAAGGTAAAAAATCCTGTTTTTCAACCGGCGTATAAGCTGCTACTGCCGTTATCAGGACCACCGTATCTGCATAACCTACCACAGCAGAGCCGTGTGCCTGTTTTGCCATTTTTCCTATTTCTATCGAAAATTCTCTTGATCCGACTTGGACTGTTTTTTTTATTTTCATTTTACTTCCTTAATCCTAACTTATTTATCACTTCCTTATACCTGTCCTCTGAATGCCTTTTTAGATAGGTAAGCAAACTACGTCTCTGGCTTACAATCTTCAATAGACCCCTTCTTGAGTGATGATCTTTTTTATGCACCTTGAAGTGCTCCTCCAAAGAATTTATTCTCCCTGTAAGCAGAGCTATCTGGACCTCCGGCGAACCCGTATCCTGTTCATGCTGTTTATAAGTGTTTATTAACTCTGCTTTCTTTTCCTTTGTTAACGTCATTTTTTCCTCCTGTACTAATTACATTTTTATTATCATTTTTATCAATTTCTTATTTTTTCTTCAAATAATCTACTATCTTTTATATTACTTACAAGTCTTTCCATGGGTATTATAAAACTAAAATCATTATTCTTGCTCATTTGTCCTATTGCATTTGCGGTAAAAGCGTTTTCTAATTTTAATTCACCTATACTAAGCCGTGTCAAATCAGTAACATGGGCATAACAGCCTACAACATCCCCAATCGATTTAGCAAGTGCTCTAATATAAGTTCCTGATGAAACACGCGACGTCAACATTACATAAGGCAAGTTGAATTCATCAATAGCTATATTAAATACTTTTACGACTCTCGGTTTGACATCTATTGCTTCGCCTCTCCTTGCGTATTTGTACAAGGGCATACCTTTAAACTTGACGGCCGAAAACATGGGGGGAAATTGCTCTATTTCACCAATAAAGGATTTTATTGCTTCACCAAATCTTTCTTTCGATATAAACTTATAATCGCCTTCCTTAATTATTTTACCGGTGCTATCCATTGTATCAGTATCCTGACCTAATTTTATAGTAAATCTATATACCTTGTCTTGCTTGATAAAATGATTCGCGAGTTTTGTACTGTTACCGATAAGTATAATGAGTAAACCGGTTGCAATCGGATCGAGTGTGCCTGTATGACCGATTTTTTTTGTTGATAGAAATCCTTTCAAGAGCCTTATAACATCATAAGAGGTTATGCCTTTGGGTTTATCAACCAATATGAGTCCCGAGCGTTCCATTCTATTTTAACCTGTCCGCAATAGCTGTGAATATGCTGTTTTTTACATCAAATAGTATGCCGTCCATCGTGCATCCTGCTGCATTCTTATGCCCGCCGCCGCCAAACACCTGTGCTATGGCCGAAACATCAACATCGTTTTTTGAACGCATACTTATCTTATATTTATTATCATCTACTTCTCTGAACATTGCTGCAACAGCCACGCCGCTTATGGATCTTGGGTAATCTATAAATCCTTCTGCGTCATCCTTTGTCGTACCTGTTGCATGGTACATTTGTCTGGTAAGCTCTATAGAGGCGATTTTACCATTAACAGATAATTCAAGTGTTTTTAACACCATCTCAAGCAGTTTTAGCCTGCCGAGCGATTGATTTTCATAAAGTTTATCCGATATTTCTGTTATGTTAGCGCCATTTTGTATAAGCTCAGATGCTATTTTTAATGTTTTTGCTGTAGTGTTTCTATACCTGAATGAACCCGTATCGTAAATAATGCCGGTTAAAAGAAGAGACGCAATAGTAGTGTCAATTTTTATACCCATTTTACGGAAAAGTGTATAAACGAGTTCTGCTGTTGCAGATGATGCTGGATCAACGATATTGAGATCACCAAACCTTGTGTTAGTCCTATGATGATCTACATTTACAATCATTTTTTTATCCTTCGGTGGGAATTTATCTCCAAGCATATCAATGCTTCCTGCATCAAGAGATAAAACAACATCAAACTTATTATCAGGGATATCTTTACTTACTTCTGATGCAAAAGGCATAAAATCCATATACTTTGGCAGACCGTCAAAATTATGCACAAAAACAGTTTTCCCTGCCGAGTTAAGATAATAATAAAAAGCCAAAGCTGAACCAATCGTATCCGGCTCTGGATTTATGTGTGAAAATATTAAAAACGTTTTTGCATCTTTTATAACTTTACTCAATTCGTTTATAACTTTTTTTTGTATCATGAATGCTTTATGCCTTTTAAGATATTATCTATGTGTTCTCCGTAATCAAGAGATATATCATATTTAAATGAAATTAAAGGAATGGTTTTAACATTCAGATGACACAGGAGTAATTCTTTCCTTATAAAACCCGATGCGCCGTTAAGTAATTTACCCGTATCCTTCTTTACCTTTTCATCGCCTATAACGGTGTAATATACCGTTGCAGCCTTAAAATCACCGGTAACAATAACATCATTTATTGTTATGAATCCTATTCTTGGATCCCTCAGCCTTGTCGTAATAATCCTTATTATTTCCTTTCTTAACACTTCGCCAAATCTTTGTTTCCTGTTAGGTATCATAAATTGTTCTATTCAACAAATGTAAAAATGAATAAAGCCGTTTAAGACTTGGCTACCTGTTCCAAGCGGTAAACCTCGAGTTCATCACCCTTTTTTATATCATTAAAATTGGCTATTCCTACGCCGCACTCCATACCTTTATCAACATTTTTAGCATCTTCTTTAAACCTTTTCAGAGAACCAATCTTACTGTCATAAACAACTACTCCCTCCCTTAATATCCTCGCATTTGCCCCACGTTCTATCTTCCCCTCGGTGACAATGCATCCGGCAACAGTTCCCACCTTGCTTACTTTGAATGTGTCAATGATTTTTGCTCTTCCAAGAATTTTCTCTTTAACCACAGGTTCAAGCATACCCACCAATGCCTTTTTCATATCATCGATAAGATCATAAATGATGTTGTATGTTTTTATTTCGACATTTTGTAGTGAAGCAATATGGCTTGCCTTGGAATCTGGTCTTACATTAAAACCTATAATAATACCATCCGATGCTGATGCAAGCATAACATCACTTTCCGTAATACTGCCTATAGAGGAATGAATTATCTTAATTTTTACATTTTCTCTTGAAAAACCATCAATAGCATCCTTTATTGCACCAAGAGAACCAATGGAATCACATTTGAGTATTATTTTTAATTCCTTTATACTTCCTTCCTCTATCTTCTTATAAATATCCTCAAGCGTAATCTTAATTTTCTTAGCAGGTTGTATAACCTGATGCTGCTGTTTTCGATACTCTACAATCTTTTTTGCGGTATCCTCATCATCGACGCTAAAAATAGTTTCACCGACCTCCGGAAATGAATCGAATCCTATGATCTCTACAGGCGTTGATGGAGCAGCATAAGCCATTATGTTCCCCTTTTCATCAAGCAATGCCCTTACTTTGTTGTAGTTATTCCCGTATACAACATAATTGCCCTTCTTAATGGTCCCTTCCCTGATAATGGCTGAGACAATCACACCAAGCCCTTTATCCATACGAGTTTCTATAATAATACCTTTTGCATTCTTATCCGGATTGGCTTTCAGTTCCATGATTTCTGCCTGTAAAAGTATAAGCTCTAAAAGTTCATTAATCCCTTTCTTGTTTTTTGCAGAGATCATTGCGAAAAGGGTATTACCTCCCCATTGTTCAGGAACAAGTCCTTTATCGGATAACTGCTGCATAACTTTCTGAGGCTGGGCTTCAGGTTTATCTATCTTATTTATCGCAACAATTATAGGAACGGATGCTGCATTAGCATGATCTATTGCCTCAAGTGTCTGAGGCATAGCACCATCATCCGCAGCTACAACAAGTATGACGAGGTCAGTTACTTTTGCTCCTCTTGCCCGCATTGCCGTAAAAGCCTCATGTCCCGGTGTATCAAGAAATGTTACCTGCTTATTATCAATCGTTACTTTATACGCACCTATGCTCTGAGTTATTCCACCAGCCTCACCGCCTGCTACGTTTGTTGATCTTATCGCGTCCAGCAAGGTTGTTTTCCCATGATCAACATGCCCCATAACAGTTACAACGGGTGGCCTCGGTTTCGATTTTTCCGGAGCATCGGTTTCGTTTTTGAATACATCTTCAGGAGAAATCTCCTGCTTAATACTGACATCAAAGCCCATATCCTTAACGATCAGCGATGCTGTATCGGCATCTATAATATCATTTATGTTTGCCATTATTCCGAGTGTTATAAGTCGTTTTATAATTTCTGTGGCTTTTATGCCCATTAATTGGGATAGATTTGATACCGTAATACTTCTCTCTATGTTTATCGCTTTAGGCTGCTTTAAAATCTCTTTCGCCTTTTTTATCGTGTGTTGCTGCTGCATTTTTTTGCTTTGTGAATCTCTTCTCTTCGACTGCCCTTTTTGTCCGTATTCTTTGACAGGGATTACTTCCGGCAAAGGTTCTGGCGTTAATTCAACAGGCTCATCAAGTAGCTTAATCTCTTCTGCTATATCAGGCTCCGATCTGGAAAGAAGTTTTCTTTTTATGAAGATGCCTCCCTTCTCCGATTTTATTTTACCCTTGATTGTTTTGTAGCCATCATTAATCCCAGCTTCCGTACCTTCATTTCTACCGGTAACAGACGTGTCTTGGTTTAAACCTGATTGAGTTTGTAGCGTAACATCATTATCCCGGGGCAGGACTGAAATCGTTGAGTCGTCTTTGATCTCTACCATTTTATCTTCAGTTACTGCCGATTCGCTAACAGCCGTTTTAGGCTGGATCTCATCATGATCCACATGATGTTCTATCGTAACTTCATGTTTCACATTTTCCGGCACTTCTTCTCTATTACTAGAGGATACCTCTTCCTGACCATGTTGTTTAACAGCGGTAAGACTTTCAAAGGTCATACTTCCCTGTATTGCCGGCTCAGCATCTATTTTTCTTTCAGTAACGGCCGTTTCTTCCGTAGCGGCCTCTTTCTTTTTTCTAAGTATGGTTTTTGGTTTTTGAGGAGTTACATTAGCCGTGTTTTGAGCACTCACCGCTGCCGATATAGTGCCGGGTTTCTTATGTGTTGATTTTTTTAATTTCTCCTCATCCTCCTCATTCACTGAACTGTTATGTGATTTTAAAGACACTCCAAGTTCTTTTAACTTATTTATAACATCCGATGATGTCAAACCCATTTCCTTTGCTATTTCATGAACTCTTTTTTTCATCTTTCCTCTTTTATACAATCATACTATGAATGACTTTCAGCAGCAACGGTACCATTGTCATTTTTAATATTTTCACCGCGTTTTTTTATCTCTACATCCGCCATATCTTTTAGTTGTCTTGCATTTTTTTCATCAAATCCGGGCACTTTCATTAAAACTTCCAATGGCGATTCCGAGATCTCTTTAACAGACTTAATCCCATAACCGTACAATAGCTCCGCTGTTTTACTGCTTATTGAATTAAATTCTGAAAACGCCTGTTTAGCCTTTTCTTTTATTTCATTAATATTCGTTTCACCTTTTATGTCTATCTTCCATCCGGTTAGCTTTGCGGCAAGCCTTACATTTACGCCTTTTCTGCCTATAGCTATTGATAATTGATCATCCGGTACAATAATTTCTATATATCTTTCTGCTTCATCAAAAGAAACCCCGCTTATCTTTGCAGGTGCAAGTGCATTCATTACATATTTTGCATGATCGTGCGTCCATGCGATAATATCTATTTTTTCACCTCTCAACTCCTGAACAATATTCTGAACCCTTGCCCCTCTCATCCCTACACATGCACCAACCGCATCAACATCATTATTCTTTGAGAAAACTGCTATCTTTGCTTTATTCCCCGGCTCCCTTGCAACACCTTTAACTTCAACAACGCCTTCTGCAATTTCAGGAACCTCTAAAATAAACAGCTTCACCAGAAATTGATCATGAGTTCTTGAGAAGAATATTTTAGGTCCCTTGTTGGTCATTCTTATTTCCTGCACGTACACCTTAATCTTGTCTCCTACCCTGAAGTTTTCTTTCGGCAGTTGATCCGCAGGCAACAAGACCCCGTCCGTTTTGCCAAGATCCAATATTATCGCCCTCCCTTCAAACCTCCTGATAGTCCCATAGACAACTTCGCCTTTCTTAGATTTAAATTCCTTATAAACAACTTCCTTTTCAGCCTCGTTTATTCTTTGTAATATCACCTGTTTTGCAGCCTGGGCAGATATCCTTCCAAACTTGGATGTATCCATCTTTATCCCTACACTATCACCGATCTGAGCATCCGGATCCATTGCAATTGCTTCATCAATGGTCAACTGTATATCCCTGTTCGTAATATCGCTTACAACCTCTTTGAATTCGTATACCTCTATCTCTCCAAGTTCCGGATTAAACCTTGCTTCTATATCTGTGTTATACTTTATCGTTTTTTTAGCGGCGCTTATCATAGCAGCTTCCAATGCATTCAATATAATGTCCTTATCTATGCTTTTATCATGTTCAAGCTGTTCAATAATCTTTAAAAGTTCTGATTGCATAATTCGCTCCTATATCTTGAAGGTCAAATTGGCTTTTTTTACAATACCGTAAGGCACTTTTAACTCTATGCCGTTTACATCTACTATAATATCACCATTTGTTATTCCCCTAAGGGTGCCTTCTATAACAACCATATCATTAACAGGCTTTCTTGTAATAACCCTTATATCCCTGCCTGCAAATTTAATATATTCACTCTCCTTTTTTAGCTCTCTTGTAAGCCCTGGAGACGAAACTTCAAGCGTGTAAGCAAAGTGTATCGGTACGTATACATCTATCAAGCTGCTAAGTATATTGCTTGCTTTTGCACAATCATCGGCATTAACAATCCCTTTCTTATCAATAAATACACGAAGTACATTCCCAGATTTTTCTCTCTGGTATTCTACATCTATCACCTCATAACCTGCTTTTATAAGGTTTTCAGAGGCAATTTTAAAAACATCTTCTGCTATATTTTTATATTTATCCATTTTATTTATGCGATAAACAAAAAAGTGGGAATAATCCCACTTTTTTTTATTTCTAACATCTTATCCTTACTTTTTCAAGTATTTTTACAATTTCTGTTACATCAACTTTATATCCTATATCTACAACTATTTAATAAAGCTCAAAAATTATGTAAATACAACTATTTTTTTATATATCATGCCTTTATTCAAAAGTATATACTTTTTAGAATCTTAATGAACTATCCTGCGGCAAACAACAGGTGGTTTTCGAGTTAAGATTCGGGAGTCTTGATAAGAAGATGTCTTGACATCTTTATTAATAAAAATAATCATTAATCATATGAAAAGAATTGCCGAGCATTTTAAAGACCTTTACAGATACAGGGCACTCATAAGTGCACTTGTGATAAGGGGCTTAAAAGCAAGATACAGGGGCTCTGTACTTGGCTTTTTCTGGACATTCATAAACCCATTTTTATTAATGCTGGTTTATGTGTTTGTTTTCAAGGTATTAATGAAAAACGGGATGAAGAATTATTCCGTATTCCTTTTTGCAGGGCTTTTACCATGGACATGGTTTTCTACAGCACTTACAGACGGCGTTAATTCTATTGTAAGCGGTTCTAATCTCATAACTAAAGTGCTTTTCCCACCCCAGGTATTACCCACGGTATCCGTGCTCGTAAACATGATGAACTATATTTTCAGCCTACCGCTTTTATTTTTATTCATTTTTATTTTAAGAATGAACATCGGTATTTCCATAATAGCCGTCATCCCCGTCATCATTATACAGTTGATATTAACAGAGGGGCTTGTGCTCATAATTGCAGCTATAAACGTTTATTTCCGGGATCTCCAGCAGATCGTGAGTAATTTCTTATTGCTCGGATTTTTTGTAACACCCATAATCTATCAGCTTACACAGGTCCCTTCAAGGTATTTATTCATTTTATACACAAACCCTATGACCTTGTTGGTTCGTTCTTATCAATGGATTTTCTATTACGACACCTCCCCTAACTGGCTACATCTGTCTTATTTACTGGCTGCCTCCTTTATCGTGCTTTTTACAGGCGTGTACATATTTGAAAAGCTCAAAGAGGCATTCCCGGAGTTTATATGAACGATGCGGTTGTATTGGAGCATGTAGAAAAGCATTTCAAAAAGTATGCCTTAAAAAGAAATTACTCGAGTTTCAAGGAGCGTCTTGTACATTTTAACTGGTTTGAGAAAAACCCGAACAGAGAATATCTTGAGGTCCTTGAGGATATAAATCTATCTATAAAAAAGGGGTCAACATTTGGTCTGGTCGGCAGTAATGGCTCCGGTAAGAGTACAATTCTTAAACTTATAGCAGGGATATACAAACCGGATAGGGGTAAAGTGCTGGTAAACGGCAGGGTTTCCACCCTGATAGAGGTTGGTGCAGGCTTCCATCCAGAGTTTACTGGAAGGGAAAACATCTTTATAAACGGCATTATACTCGGTCTTCCAAAAAAAGAGATTAAAAAAAGATTTGATCAGATCGTTTCATTCGCAGAGCTCGAGGATTTTATAGACGCACCTGTCAGAACATACTCAACAGGCATGTATATGCGATTGGGATTTTCAGTAGCTGTAAATGTGGATCCCGATATACTCTTAATAGACGAGGTACTGGCTGTAGGTGACGAGTCATTCCAGAAAAAATGTATTGATAAGATCACGGATTTTCGTAATAGAGGCAAAACAATGATCATAGTCTCACACAGTATGGGTATGATTCAACAACTGTGTGATGACGCGGTATGGGTGCACAGCAGAGGCATATTCAAAGGCAGAACGGTTGATGAAACGGTACACGCATACCAGTCCGACCGGAAAACATAACGCTTTCCCGCACTGATAGATACTGTTTACAGTATTGTTTTTTTTGGCAAACAAACCACTTTGCTATGATCATATTCAATTGCCATTTAAAACAGCCTTTTTCCTTTCAATCTCATTATCCTGCTCCGATTTAAGCAATTGAAATAATAAATCTGATATCTGCCCGGGTAATGTGGAGAGCTTTCTACCTGTTGCAATGGCATAATGGTAAACATGGGTTACCTTCTCGAGGAGTTCTGCATTCCTAAATGCCTTTTCTATGGTTGTCCCAAGGCTAAGTGCACCATGGTTTTGCAGGATATAACAATTACACCTGTTTTTTAGTTTCGCTTTGATATTATCAACAAGCTCCTGACTGCCCGACATCCCGTATGGAATTATATCAATGCGATCTCCAATATTCATCACAACCTCATCAAACAACGCAGGTATTGGTTCATCAATTAACGCAAATACACTTGCGAAGGTTTGATGCGTATGAATAACGGCATTCACGTCTGGCCTGTTTTTATAAACCGATAAATGGGCATTCGTTTCAATAGAATGTCTATACTGCCCCTCGACAAGGGATGAATCGAAATCCACAACACATATATCATCCGGATTAAGACTCATATATTCTCTGCTTGACGGCGTTATTGCAATAAGTTTTTCCCCCTCTATCAACATAGAGACATTACCACCAGTACCAATATTATAGCCTTTTTTAAAGATAAGTTGGCTGTATTTCAACACATCGTTTTTGTATTTATCATATTTACCCATAATATTTACCCATTAACCGGTTTTATGGTTCAAAGATCACCCTTGATTCTGCATTCGCAATTATGTCCTTCGGGTAAAACCACTGGGGGTGCACCTGATTGTTTATCCACAGATTTACCTGATCCCCGTAATGCTTTGGCGGATTATTAGGATCAGGTCCCATGCCCGATTCTCCGCCAGGAAGGACATTATATCCGATAATATCGCCTGGCTTCATCTCAACGGAGAACCTGATCGCTGGTCCGCTGCCATACGTATAATTTGTGTAAAAATTTGTTGATTGGTTATTGCCCATCTCAAACCCGAACGTCCCGGGATCAACAGAGAACATGCTACCTGGTCTTGGATAGCCTTTCCCGTTATTTGGAAGGTTTAAGTTCTGGTATAGATTGTGTGCCGCAAGGTTAAGAAGATCAGAGAAGGTCAGAGTGTGCAGCTTGCCCCACTCCCATTGAGACATGTCAGTCGTTCCAAAGCTCGTTGGTGTGCTATTTCCAGAGTTGGGTGAAATAGAAAGATCGGTTATACCCTCCAAAAGGCTTTTTATCATGATCTGATCGGGGTTTCCTACAGTAAATGTAAAACCTGTGCCCGACGCTGTAAGTGCATCAAACAGTGTACTCTGCCTTTCCGATGGCGAGTACGTTGCACACTGCGTTGGATGCTCAAGCATTGTCAATAATGTGTTGATGATGATATCGTCGTTAACTGCCCTGTCCTGCCCTATTGCCCGCATCTTGTCATAAAAGATATTGTAAAACAGCCTTTGCACGAATGCTTCAAATATGGACGTCGCAATGCTGTTGTTTATGTCCTGCGTTGTTGCCGACTGGGATAATCCTGTGGGTGTGTCATACGGGTGTGTACCGGTTGTCCATTCGCTAAGATAATTCATTGCGGTTGCTATTTGCGGATTCGATGTAACGGTAGGTGTGCTTGCCATATCACTATATGCCTTTTGCAAGAACGGCAGTATCCGTAATGCATAAGTATCCGTATGATCAGCCTGTATAGTATTCTGTACATAAGCAAGATCTATGACCGGCTTACCTGCTTCTATATCTTTATCTATCTCCTGTGCCCTGAACCCGGGATCAAAGAACCCTCCAAGATAATATGGATTATCAAGCGGTTCGTTATTGTAAGTAACGCCGGCAGGATCTTCATTTGCCGTTGCAATATAGCCCTGTGCGGGGTTTTCCGTGAACGGTACTGCTGATGTCGGTACCATGCTGCCTATCCAGTAAAAATTAGAATCCGTGCCTGGCAGCATAATGTAAGGCGGATAAGTGAAATCACTGAACTGTAATCCGCTCGGCAGGGCGTTTGTTGTATAGCTGAATGTATACGGGCCCCTTATCGGGATTGCACTCTGATCCGTCAAGTATATATTGCCGTATATATCGGCATAAACAAAGTTCTGCCCGCCTACCTTAAAATAGCTTTGAGCTGTTATAAACTGGGCAAGGTTTTGCGCCTGGTCAATATCATAGAATGCCTGAATCTCGTTTGACTGCATCATCATGCCTGTCCATGTAAATGCAATGGCTGATGTTGATCCAGGTGCGTAGCTGCCCGTATATATTGGCATTGTGCCGTGTCCCGGTATCGTAACATAATACATATCATATGTGCCTGTTGTTACTTTTCCGCCATTTAACGGGCCCCCAAAATTGAATGTTACAGCCACGGTTTGTATTGGATAGGAGATGCCGTTATACACGACCGAATCAGGATTGCCCGTTTTAACAGTTTCCTGATAAACATCTATAACATCGGACGGAAATACTGTATCACCCCATGCGATATAGTCATTGTGTCCTATTATTACACCCGGTGCCATAGGGAATACAACGCCAATGGTATTGATGTTCCCATTACCCATGGCCTCTGTATTGACATGGACTTCGTAAAAGATCGGCGGATTATAAAGCGGCAGGTGCGTGTCATTTGCAAGAATTGCATAGCCATCCTTTGTCAGACCCGGACTGATTACCCAGTTGTTACTGCCGATCTGACCTGCGCTGCGGTGCTTGTATAAAAAGCCAAAAGGACCGTTTTGTAATGATTCATAAAACGACTCTGCACCCTGTAAAGCATTCTGGTTTACCTGCAAAGGCTGGAAAGCCGCGTTGTTTTGTATACCCGATGTAGACATCGTATTGAGTGTGTTATACGACAAATAAGAGAATGTCGTAGAGGTTGCATATGAAAACGGATTTGGCAACGGCACTGCGGGTGCCTTTGCAGCGGGCTCTGAACGGGCAAAATCGTATGCAATGCCTGAAAAATGGCTCTCGCCTTGATCGGATGAAGTGGATGTGAATGTAGTAACAGCAGCGTTTAAGTAATGCGTTGCATGGATCTTTGTGCCCTCATTTTCCTCCGTAAGACTGTAGGACTCAAACTTACCAAATGCTATGATATCCTGCGGGGTGAACGGCTTTATGTCGGAAATGGTTATACCCAGAAGCGCACTTGAATATTCTGCAGGCAGGACATTTGCATTTGGATTTGCCTGAACTTGTTGAGCAAGCTGGCTCAGGTAGAAATTTATTCCATTGCAAAATGATTGAAGTATACCCTTCAGATCCCGAGGTGTCTGGGCATAAACAATCTGTGCGATTGTATAATAGCCCATCATTCTCGAATGTATGTCCTCGTTTAATGCTTGCTCGCCAAAATATTCCGTTAACGTACCGTCCGCTATATGTCTGAACATGTCCATCTCAAACAGCCTGTCCGATGCCTCTGCATAGCCCTGGGCAAACGCGACATCAGTCATGGTTCTGCCGTATATGTGCGGTATGCCATAAGTATCCCTTATAATCTCAACAGGGTATTGTAAATCACCCGGTGCCACATTAATGGTTTGATTTACTGTTAGTGCTGTAAATGGGTCGTTAGGCCCTATCGATACACCTCCACCGTTAAGACCTGTTGTAGCGCTGCTTACACCCTTTGAGCAATTATTTACAAGCAATAATCCGGCAATCGAGAGAACCAATAGAATTAGCTTTACATTTTTGTATAAATCCTTTTTTGCACAATACATTTATTTTTCTCCTTTTTATCAGCTTTGATAAAGCCCTAATTAGAATTCCGGCTAAACAGTCAATGGTATAGATATAAGTTACAATAATTATAAAGTGCAGGCAAGTTTTTTTAAAAGCTATTCTAAACAATACTCCTGTCAACTAAATTGAAAAGGTAATTTTGTAACATGTTATTCCCTCCAAGTATCGGGGTACGGTGTAAATTCCGACTGGAATCCGGAAAATCCTTGCAGTACGCGATTTGGGGAATCGCCCTGTTTTGAGCGATCAAGGCACCAATAACAAAAATAGTTTATCAGCACAAAAAATGCATTTAATAAATCAGAATTGCGTTTTGCTGGTTATAGAATACAGAAGCTTTTGTGCATAAGGTTTATCTGTCATAACCCATCCTGCACGATACGACGGGTTTTTGGAATTCAACACCTCTTCAAGAACCTTTTTTGCATCATTGTATTTACCCTGGCTTATATAAACCTTTGCCATTGTTGTCAAAGGCATTGTATAATTGGGGTCTATTTTTAAAGCCTTTTTTGCATATTCAATTGATTTAGAACTGCTTCCCCCAAACGCCCATGGCAGTTCATAATATAATTCAGAATACGCCTCTAAAACGAAAGTCGATTCCGGGTTTAATCTATATGCCTTGCTAAGGTATAACAAAAACTTGGGCAGTATATCAAGTGCTTCTATAAAATTTTTATTGCGTGCTATTTTACCTATATTCCCGGCATACCAGAAATACCCCTCAGAACCATTCGGGTTGATTGCGATTGCCTTTTTTGCAGCAGCAGCCCCTTTTTCATAATCCTTTATTGCATCCGTATGTGTCAGATTTGCGAAGTCTCCCATTATAAGGTATGTCATAGCTGTTTTATAATAGGCGGTATACAATACATGGGATGAACTGCTCTCCTTTGTAATCCGATTATACATATCAATTGATTTCTGCAAGTTTGTTATATCCTTATCATAATTATCAAATAGTGCATTTGCCTGTTTAATTGTATCATGTCTGATTGCCTTGTGAGAGGCATTTACAGGAGATGCAAAAAATACGGCCAATAATATAAACCTGTACAACATTAACCTTTACTCAATCCCTTTTTTCAATACGCAGCAGTTTTTTTTTAATGTTAACCCCGGGACCGTAGCCGCCAATAGAGCCATCCGTCCTTATAACCCTGTGACACGGAATGATTATAGGTACAGGATTTTTACCGAGTGCATTACCAACAGCCCTAACGGCATTCTTGTTCTTTATCGCAGACGCAAGCTGTGAATAGGTGATCAGATCACCGTACCCGACTTTCTTAACCGCATTTAATACACGTTTTGTAAAATCGGGCAAAATACGAATATCCACAGGCACGGAGAATGTTTTAAGCTTTCCCTGCTCATAGAGTTCAAGTTCTTTTACCGTTTTTTTTAAAATAGGGTTTGATGAAGTAACCGGCTTAACCTTCTTCTTTAAGAAAGAGATTCTCCGGATCCCTTTGTCAGAGGCGGTGATTCCGACATATCCTATAACAGTCATTCTAATAATTGCTGTGTTCATATATAATTTAAAATAATCTGTTCTGAGGTGGTTCTCTATCCCCGCTAACAATGCCGATACTGCCATAAACACCGTCATACCCTGGCGTCAGATTAACATTGCCATTTCTTACATGCATAATACCTGCTGCGATTTCTTCAGGCAGCAGTTTTTTAAGTTCATTCACAGGAAGATCCAGCAGGATGTCCATTTCACTTACTCCTTTATCAATAGCCGTATCGTATATCTTTTCTATCTTTTTAGTATTTACTCCAACAGACAATATAAATGACATGATCTCTTTTAATGGAATAGTGTGCCTAAACGGTATCGCATCCTGCGGAATAAAACCTTCGTTACGAGTTGCGAGCCTTAACACCCTGTTCATCACGCCGATGGTTAAAGGTTTATGACAAACAGGACATATACCATCATACCGTACCGTCTGCTCAGGCGAAAGACTGATATTACAAGCCCTGTGACCGTCAAAGTGATACTTACCCTCTTCAGGATAGAATTCTATCGTAAAAAGAAACCTCTTTTTATCCTTGCTTTTTACGGCATCGGTAACAGCATCATAATCCATTTCACATTCAAATACGTTTGCCTCCCTTCCAAGTTTATCGGGTGAATGAGCATCCGAGTTAGAAACGAGCGTGATCCCGTCAAGGGATTTAACACGCCAGTTCATCGGAGGATCAGACGATAAACCCGTTTCTATTGCATAGATATTTTTTGTCTGTTCGTCGAAACATTCCTCGATGGAATCAAATCCCGAGTTTGAGCCAAATACAGAATACCATGGTGTCCATGCGTGTGCGGGAATGATCATGCATCTGTCGGAAATGTCCATAGTAAGTTTTACAAGATCCTTTGCATTAAAACCAAATATGGGTCTGCCATCATAATCGAGTCTGCCAAAGCTTAAAAGTGCATGATTTATTTTTTCAACGACATTAAAAGACGGGGCAAGAATTATGTTATGAACGCGTCTCGTTTTACCCTTATACGTATAGATATTACTTATCTCTGTAGAAAGAATGAAGTTAATACCATCACTTGCTGCGTTTGGTTCAAGAATACCATTACCGGGTTCCACCAATTTATTTTTAAGTTCTTTCAAGTATGCCGGATGCGTAAAATCACCGGTCCCTACAAGGTTAATGCCTTTTCTTTTTGCCCAGTAAGCGATGTTATTAACATCCATGCTCTTACTCGTCGCCCTGCTGTATTTTGAATGAACATGCAGATCAGCTATGATCTTCATCATTAACCCAAACAATGCATTTGAAAAAAGATGGAATACTGTGAGGTGAGCGTGGGGCATAAATCCAAAGGATGGGCCATCCATCCAACAAGGTCTACAACGAATATTTGCCTATAGAATAAAATAAGCTGTCTGCATATAAACCCCGTCAAAAAAGCAGAAAAAATTAGACATAATTTTATAATGAATTCATAACCTATTAAACAAACTATATAGAGTAGAGTTTCTAACGGGGTAAACATACATAGGACATTATAATGATATATAATAAAAATTCAAGTATATTTTATGAGCTGTCAAATAAAAATTAAAGGTGCACACCCAAAGAAAATAGAATCGTCTCGTTAACTGTACAAACCCTCTTATTTTTCATACGCATTTTTTTGGGTTAATGATTGACTATTTTTATTTCTTCACCGCACCTGTCGCATTTTGTACCTTTAAGCCCTTTTATCTTTAACGAATAACCGATGCGCTCAATAAGAATGTTCCCGCATTTAGGGCAAAAAGTTGTATCCGTCTTTGAATCAACGACATTACCCATATACACATAGTTCAATTTCTTTTTTGCATATTTATAAGCGAATTCAAGTGTTTCATTAGGTGTTGGCGGTGCATCGAGTTTGTAAGAAGGAAAGTATCTTGAAAAATGAAGTATCGTGTCTTTACCGAGTGATGCAACATAATCAACAAGTGCTTTGATTTTTTCTTCGTCGGTATTGTATCCGGTTACAAGCAGGTTTGTTAATTCAACATGAACACCGCTTTTTATCGCATACTCAATTGTGTTCTTTACGGGCTCAAGTTTGCCTTTGCACACCAATTTATAAAAATCATCTTCTATTGCCTTCAAATCTATATTCATAGCGTCAATATACGGTATCAATTCTTCAAGCGGCTCTATATTTACAAATCCGTTTGTTATAAGAACATTCTTCATGTCCTTTTCACGAAAATATCTCGCAGTATCATAAACAAATTCAAACCATATAAACGGCTCATTATATGTATATGCAATCCCGATTGAATCCATCTTTTTCGCGTATTCGTACAATTGCTCTTTTGTCGTTTCATGAGTCGACACATTGCCTTCAACGAGCTCCCAATTCTGGCAGAACATACAATTAAAGCTGCATCCAAGTGCTCCAACAGATAAGATGGATGAACCTGGATAGAAATGATACAAAGGTTTCTTTTCAATTGGATCAAGATGTATAGAACTCACCGTATTATACGTTGTTGCATAAAGCACACCGCGTTCATTGATCCTTATACCGCATACGCCTCTATGCCCTTCTCCAATCAGACAATCATACGGGCATAACTCACATCTCACCTTTTTATTTTCTTTTTTTACATAGTATCGTGCCTCTATCTTCATTGTTTACTCCATCAATTAATGCTTTAAAGCTTAACCCCTATTTTTCACTTATTGCAATTTTTAATTCATGGGCAAGAGCTTTAAGTTGTTCTCTTGCATCTTTGGATTTCTCAATAAATTTTATGAATGCGCTGCCTACAACAATGCCATCTGCAATACTCGATACCATCGCCGCCTGCTGCGGGGTTGAGATGCCAAAACCAACCACTACCGGCTTTTTCGTATGCCTCTTAATCCACTTAATACTGTCAAACACCTTGCTGTCGATCTTTTTTGCTGATCCGGTTACACCTGTCGTGGATATATAGTAGAGAAAACCGCGCGTATGTTTTGACAGCTCCAAAAGCCTTTCTCTGTCCGATGTTGGGGCTGCAAGCAGGATCATATCAATGCCAGCTTGTTCAGCGTATTTCTTCACATTGTCGATCTCTTCAAGCGGCAGGTCCGGCAGGATAACACCATCCACACCGTTGTACGCGGCATCCTTAAAAAATCTGGTGACCCCGTATTTAAGCACTGGGTTTATATAACCCATAAGTATGACAGGTATGCCGGATATTTTTCGCATGTTTCCAACAAGGGTAAGTATCTTTGTGATATTTGTTTTTGATTGCAGCGCACGCTGTGCCGCCTTTTGTATCGTCGGTCCGTCTGCAATGGGATCCGAAAACGGCATACCGAGCTCTATAATATCAGCCCCGCCGCTTATAAGTGCTTCAACGTAAACTTGCGTCTTCTCTATGCCCGGATCGCCTGCCATAATGTATGCGATGAATGCCTTTTCACCGCGTTCAGCCAATGTATCAAAGGTATTTTTAATGCGATCGGTCATATTATTTTTTAAACTTTCCGTTATCATTTTCGAACTCAATATTTTCCCTTATAATACCCATATCCTTATCGCCTCTGCCTGATATATTTATTATAACAACAGCTCTTTTCGGCAACCTTTTTACGTACTTTCTTGCAAATGCAATTGCATGCGCGCTTTCAAGCGCCGGTATAATACCTTCCTTTTTTGACAGGTAGACCGCTGCAGAAAGCACCTCATCATCGTTTGCAGTATAAACCTTGAGCCTTCCTGTATCTTTCAGATAGCTGAGTTCTGGTCCGACACCGGGATAATCAAGCCCCGCTGATATGGAGTATGGATTTACGATCTGCCCGTCTTGATCCATAAGGATCTTTGTCATAGTACCGTGCAAAACACCCCTTTCACCGACAGTTAAGGAAGCCCCGTGTTTCCCTGATTTTATACCAAGGCCTCCGGCTTCAACACCAATAAGTTCAACCTTATCATTTTTTATGAACGGATAAAACAGGCCCATTGAATTACTGCCGCCGCCTATACATGCAATCAGTGAATCTGGAAGCCTGCCCTCAAACCGCATAATCTGTTTCTTAGTCTCAGTCCCTATAACAGACTGAAAGTACCTGACCATCTCCGGATAAGGATGCGGCCCGGCTACAGAACCTATTACATAGTGCGTAGTTTCAACATTTGTAACCCAGTCACGTATTGCCTCATTCATAGCGTCTTTCAGCGTCATGGATCCCGAATAAACAGGAACTACCTTTGTACCAAGCAGTCTCATCCTGTCAACGTTGAGTGCCTGACGTTTGACATCAAGGTCACCCATGTAAACTTCACATGAAAGTCCAAACAATGCTGCAGCAGTGGCGGTTGCAACGCCATGCTGGCCTGCACCTGTTTCTGCTATGATGCGTTTCTTACCGAGACTTTTTGCCAGAAGCACCTGACCCACTGTATTGTTTATTTTGTGAGCGCCGGTATGGGCAAGGTCTTCCCTTTTCAGATATACCTTTGCACCCCCGAGATCTGCACTCATCCTTTCTGCAAAATAAAGCGGCGTCGGCCTGCCTACGTAATGTTCAAGATAATACTTAAGTTCTTTCTGGAACGAAGTTGTACGAACAATACGCCTGTACCGGTCCTCAAGCTCACGCAATGCATGAATAAGCGTCTCAGGAACAAACCTGCCGCCGTACTCGCCAAAATAGCCGTGATGATCGGGAAGTTTATGTTTTTTTGTCGCCATTTCCATAATGGTTCTATACTTATTATAAATTTGTATGTCAAAGGAAAACAGGCATGATATCCTGCGATTGTAATAACTCGAGAAAAGCATTACAAAAAAATAATGTGACAACATAAAATTGTTGTATTCTTGACACTATGCCATGCTTATGGTTTTAATAGATTATGGCTGATAAAGAGCAATTACAACAAAATAAAAAAGAAGAAAAGTTCATAATGTCGCCCGAGATAGAGAAATACATTTTAATCCTTAAAAAGGAGCCGAGGTCGCCGGTTTTTGCAGCACTTGCAGAAGCTTACAGAAAAGGCGGCATGCTTGATGAGGCAATATCTGTTGCAAACGAAGGATTAAAAAATAATCCCGGATACATCAGCGGCAGGGTCGCACTCGGCAAGGCATATTTTGATAAAGGCGAGCTTGATAAAGCACTTGAACAATTAAAGCTTGTTGTAAAGTCAAACTCTGATAACATAATTTCTCATAAGGTGATCGCAGATATTTATATCAAAAAATCTGATACCGTTTCCGCTACGCAGGAATTAAAAACGGTGCTCTTTCTGTCCCCCGATGATAAAGAAGCAAAGGCATTGTTAAATGACCTCTCCGGAACCGGAGCAAGGATAGAAGAAAAAAAACAGGAACACGTTAAAGAACAAATACCAGAGCAGAAACAAACCGAGCAGGCCATCACTAAATCGATAGAAGAAACAGATAAAGCACCTGCTGCTGAATCCGTTAAGGAAGAGGAAAGGAAGACAGAAGATATAGCAGCAAAACCAACGGATGTAGAATCCATACCGGCGACTGAACCTGAGCATAAAGAGGAGATATCAAAAGATCCTGACAAAGCAATAGAAGATAAACAGGTCACCGCACAAGAGCCTTTACAGGAAGATATATCGAATAATGAAGAAACAGCCGGGCAAGACACCGTCCATTTTACCAAAGACTTATCTCAAATAACAGAAGAAAAAACTGAGCCGGAGATTCGTGAAGCAAAAGAGCATACAGAGACGGATGAAACGGGTAACGCCGATTTACAATCCCTTGAAAAGGAACTCGAATCTGCATTTTCAATGCCGTCACCCGGTGAAGCAGAGGTAATTAAAGAGGTAGAAAAACCACGGGAACCTAAACCAGAACAAATTCAGGAACCTGTTGAACAGATAAACACAGAGCACGCAATTGAACCGCCCGATAAATCAATACAAGAACCTATAACCAGAAAAGATACAGCTATAAAAGCAATAGAATCTCAACCGCAACATGATATAGAAAATATTTTATTACGGCACGAAATTTCTCCGGAAGAGCCAAAGGTCGAAGCTCAAAAAGAAATTAAACCTCAAGCAGATGAATCAGAGGAAGAAATTCATACAGTCACAATGGCGGATCTTTATGTAAAGCAAGGACATTTTGATAAAGCGTATCAAATATATAAAAATATTCTTTTAAAAAACCCTGATAGCCCTGGGATCCGTGCAAAGCTTGTAAGGGTGAAAAAGTTAATTGATGCGAAAGAACAGGATCAATCGAACAAACAAAGACTGGATGTTTTAAAAAAACAAGAACAGGAAGAGCACCCATCTAACGATGCAGGATCTCCGGACATGATCAGCGATAATATGAAAAGACTCAATGCATGGCTTGATAAAATAAAGAGAGGAAGTTGATATGTCGTTCTCGGATTTAATAAAAAATATAGTTGATAATGTTAACGGATGTTCGGGTGGAATGATTATTGGTATAGACGGTATTGCGGTAGAACAGTACATGGTAGAGGATGAGATAATCGATCTGCAAAATATAGGCGTAGAGTATACCTCACTAGTTAAAGATATTTCAGATGCATCACGCGACCTTGGACTAAGTAACCCGGAGCAATTAACAATAGAATATGATGATACCATATTTATATTGCGTAGCATTAATAAAGAATATTTCATAATCCTTTCCCTCAAGAAATCCAGTAACATCGGAAAAGCACGATTTCTCTTAAGAAAAAACATATCGGCATTGGCACAACAATTTTAGAATGAACTATCGTCAAAAAAAGCTAATAAGTCTTATTAATAGATCACAACTAAATACGGCTGTTCTTACTTCAAGGGCAAATAAACATTACTTTACCGGTTACGAGTATGAAGAAGGCTATATCGTAATCAACGAGAATGAGATAAAACTGTTTGTTGATCCCAGATTTACTATTTATGCAAAACAGGAGATCGGCGGGTTGGACGTTGTTGAATCAAAAGAGCCTTTTATAGAACTCATTGGATATTTGAAAAGTTTTAAACGTATCGGCTTTGACGGCTCGGGTATCCGGTACAATACTTTTATGAAGTTAACTTCAGAATTAAATAAAAACCCTATAAGCTTCATTGAGGATTCTTTGCTTAAGATGCGATCAATAAAAGATGCAGAGGAGATTGACTTTATAAGACAGGGTGCTGATGCCTCAGGTATCGCAATAAATAAATTAATCGGAAGTATTAACACCGGGATGACAGAAAAAGAGATTGCTTTTATGTTGAACCTTGAACTTATAAAAGCAGGCGCCGATGATATTTCATTTGATACAATAGTTGCATTTGATGAGAAAACGGCTTATGCTCATGCTTTACCATCTAACGCTATAATCATCGGAGGAAAGCACACAATGTTATGCGATTTTGGTGCGGTTGTTAAAGGCTATCATACCGATGAGACACACACATTTTTTATTGGTGATGCAGGTAGCGATTTGAAAAAGGTCTACAACATTGTACTCGATGCCCATGATAGGGCAATAGATGCTATAAAGACAGGAATTAGGGCATCATCACTTGATCATCGTGTACGAGAGCTATTTGATAAGCATGGCTATGGAAAGTATTTTGGACATGCACTCGGACATGGTGTGGGACTTGATATACATGAATCTCCGTCCATAAGTAATAAGTCAAAGGATGTTTTAAAGAACGGCATGGTTTTTACAATCGAGCCTGGCATTTACATACCAGGCTGGGGCGGCATAAGAATAGAAAGCATTATACTCTTAACGGATAGAGGTAAAGAGATATTAACCATACGGGATAGGCTTAATCCTGTTATAAAACTGGAGGTATAGTGGATACAAATAGTATAAAAGAATTATTAGCAATCATAGAAGAGAAAAAAGATATTATAGAGATAGAATACAGTAAAGGTGATGAGAAGATCAGAATAACAAGACAATTGGTAAAGGCTGCAGGGCCTTCCACAGAAAGGTTCCAGAAGAAGGGCTTGGCGGAAGAGCAAACGATGCTTCAAAAAACAGAACAGGATGTGCATAGTCTAACCATCAATTCTCCATTCGTTGGTACATTCTATTCTGCCCCATCTCCAAGCGACAAACCATTTGTTGAAATAGGGGATATCGTTAAAAAAGGCCAGACCATAGGCATTGTTGAGGCAATGAAACTCATGAATGAAATAGAGGCCGATGCAGATGGAAAAATCGTACAGGTATTAAAAAAGGATGGCGAAGCTGTAGAATTTGGCGAACCAATATTTATTATCGAGCCTCAAGGTTAGATAGCATGTTTTCCAAAGTACTTGTGGCAAACAGATCCGAGGTCGCTGTCAGAATTATACGCTCATTAAAAGAGATGGGTATAAAATCCGTTGCTGTGTATTCTACCGTTGACAGAGATGCACTTCATACGAGACTTGCGGATGAAAAAGTTTGTATAGGTTCTGCACAGAGCAGATACAGTTATCTTAATGCGTCTGCTATAATAAGCGCTGCACAGTTAAAAGGTGCTGACGCAATACATCCTGGATATGGTTTTCTTTCGGAGGATCCTGGTTTTGCAGAAGTCTGTGAACAGGTTGGAATAAAGTTTATAGGACCAAAGGCACAGGACATAGAACTCATGGGTAACAAGCTCAAGGCTAGGGAGTACGTCAATAGACTTGGCATCCAGGTGCTTCCTGGTACATTTGAAGAAATCGAGGACGAACAGCACGCCATAAAGATTGCAAAAGAAATAGGATTCCCTTTGATCATAAAGGCATCCGCAGGCGGCGGAGGCAGAGGCATGAAGATAGTCTATGAAGAGGCACAGATGCCCAATATTATTAAGATCGCAAAAGCAGAGGCAAAGGGTGCATTCGGCAATGAATCTCTTTATATCGAGAGATATTTTGAAAACGCAAGGCACATAGAGGTTCAGATTATGGGCGATGGGAATGGTAATGTAATAGCTCTTGGAGAGAGGGAGTGTTCAATTCAACGCAGGCATCAAAAGTTTATAGAAGAATCACCTTCAATAGCTGTTAATGATAAATTAAGGGACAGGATGATGGATGTCGCCGTCAAAATCACAAAACGCATAAATTACAAAGGTGCCGGTACAGTAGAATTTCTTCTCGATGATAAAAATAGATTCTATTTTATGGAGATGAATACAAGGCTTCAGGTCGAGCATCCTGTGACAGAACTCGTCACAGGTACAGATATCGTTGTCATGCAGATAAGGATGGCCGCGGGAGAAAAACTTAGCGTATCTCAAAAAGATATAAGAATTAACGGCCACGCAATAGAATGCAGAATCAATGCTGAGGACCCCGAAACATTTATTCCAAGCGCGGGTAGGATTACACAGTATATTCCCCCCGGCGGCCCTGGTGTTAGAATTGATGGTGCAGGCTTTGCAGGAGCAGAGATACCTTCATACTATGATTCGCTTATTGCCAAATTAATCGTATGGGATCATGACAGGCCCTCAGCAATAAAAAAGATGTTAAGGGCACTCGATGAATTCATTATAGAAGGGGTTAAAACAAATATACTTCTGCACAAAAAGATAATTTCAAGCAAGGAATTCCTGATAGACCATATTACGACAAGGTTTGTAGAGAAATTCATTTGATATGAATTGTGTAAGATACCTTGGGTTCTTAACCCTACCACCAGACGTAAATATGGCAATAGATATCATGTTATTAAATGCGGCTATTGAACATTATGGAAACGCATATTTAAGATTTTTCCTTTTTGACAGGAAGTGTATATCCATAGGAAGAAACCAGATGTACGGCTCATTACCTCCAGATATGCAGAATAATGGACTCGAGACGGTAAAAAGGCCAACAGGCGGGGGAAGTGTTGTCCATGATAAGGATCTTTGTTATGGTCTCGTTTTACCGGAAAGCTATCTCGGCGATCATAAGTCGCTTATAGACAGCTATAATATGATAACAGAAGGATTCAGGAAAGGTTTTAGCATATCAGGTATCGATACAGATTATGGAAGCGATAAAGCCGTTGATTATAAAAAAGAAGCCGTGTGTTTCGCCCGATCACTTCCATATGAATTAACACTGAAAGGACAGAAAATAATAGGGAGTGCACAGAGACGCACAAAAGGTGTATTGTTACAACAGGGTTCAATAATGTTTAATAAGATTAATTATGAAAGATTAATAACTGCATTACTTGAGGGGCTTAAAACATCACTTGGCATAACTTATGTAAATGACCCTGCAACAGAAGAAGAACTTAAAGCATTACCCCAAAAATGCATTTGAAAATTTGGTTTGTCATCCATTATTGTTCATGGTCTGTATATCCAGACCCTCCCGGATCTGCTGTGTATCATGCAGGCTTTAAAAACAGCAAGGGCTTGGATATAAATAGACATGCCAAGTACCTATCACTCACTTTTCGTATAAATGGTATATCTTGTATACATATGAATTTTACCCTGTGATCGCTTTTGTGATCAGAATTAAGCCAAAATGGTAAAAACTGGTAGTAAGCCATAACAACACCTAACAGACCGCTGATCCGCTTGAATAAAAGGTTTGCACGGAATTAACCTTACTTATCAAGACCTTACAGAATGTGCCTTAAACGATGTTTATGTCCTTTGTAAGTTTACCCCGTTAGAAACTCTACTCTATATAGTTTGTTTAATGGGTTCTGAATTCATTATAAAATTATGGCTAAATTTTTCTGCTTTTCTAACGGGGTTTATATGCATGCACTTTTCTTATCTCTTTTATTAATATTCCTTGTAGCCCATGTTAGACGCATCACTATCACCCTATAAAATCTACTATTTTTCGGGGACCCAGATTTTCACTCACTTCACAGCCTCCTCTATATTTTTAAATGCATTTTTTGGGCTAAAAATAGTAATGTGTTCCTATAACTGGGAATACACGGTCTACAATAAATCCAAAGCCGGTGTAAGTCTGATCAGGCGGCGAGGTGGCTGGTGAAAGCAAAGATTCATGCACATTCACACCTGCATATTCAATTCCAGGCACCATCAGATCAATATTGAATCCTAAATGCTTTACACTCTCAAATGGGAAGAATTCACACCCAAGACCAACTGGAATAGCAATACCAGACATGCTTGTATCGTACTCACTCGTGCCAACCCCGGATGTGGTGTAGCCTGTTTTACCAATCCCATAAGACAGAACCAACTCTGCACTGCCGTATACCTTTACCTTCTCGGTATGATACACATTGTAAAAAATCTTTGCCCCAATTGCGATGTCGGTTATAGAGATATTTGCTGTATCTGCAGGATCAGGCTTTAAGGTGTAGGTCTGTGTGCCTATGCCAAATACCGGCTCAATGTCTACGGATTGGTTTATAGACATCTTGATACCGACTGTTGGTACAACGATACCGGTGGGCAGTGATTCCAGAAATGGAAATGTGAATGTGTTGGAGGTCGTTGGCATGCCGGTATTTGGGTTTGGGTAAAACGATAGACTATTGGATTGAGAATAGCTCAGCATAATAGGTGCGGTAAACATACCAGGGAGATTAAATCCTACCCCTGTGAGATGCTCTCCATCGGACTGTGCAAAAGCCATGCTACGGATAACAAGGATACAACCTACTGTTACAATGGTACTGATAAATCTTTTCATAAACCCTCCTTTTTTATTTTAAGAGAATCAATGTATTGCATATAAATTCCCGTCATTTTAGCCTACATAGATCGTGCCGTCAGAACCGATGACAGGAGAGGATATAATCCCACATCCTGTGGCAAATGTCCATTTAAGTGTGCCGTTTGGATTGATTGCATAGAGGGTATTGCCATAATCACAAGAAACTATTAGGCTCATATCGTTGCCCAAAAATCCTGTCCCAATATAGATTGTGCCATCCGCTCCTATGGCTGGTGATGAAATGATCGGACCACTTGTTGTAAAACTCCACTTTAAACCTCCTATTGTTGTGCTTGTATTTACAGCACTTAATCCCGTGTTCTGCATATTTCCTCTGTATTTTGGCCATGGGGCATTATATGCAAGGGTTATTGAACCTGATAGTCCTTGTGTATTCAATGCAATTGTACCTGTTGTGAATAAATCAGGATGACCTGTGTAAGATACGGTTACTGTTGCTGTCCCAGTTGCTGAATATGCTAAAGCTGCAAGAATTGTTGCTGTTTGCGTGTTCCCTCCATTTGTTATTGCCCAACCATTTGATACTGTCCATGTATATGTAAGCCCTGTATTTAATCCACCCATCATTATTACACTTACTTTTATTGTCCCCAGTGGTGCAGGCACTCCAGAGGCTGTTAGATGGTCTATTACTATGGGTTGGATTACGGCATTTTGCTTGCTGCTGCACCCTGATATAACTGATAGTCCTGCAATTACAATTAATATGCTCCTTTTCATAGCTTATTTTAATACACACCTGTTGTGTATATGAGATTTATACATGAGTTGTTCTTCGTATTGCTTTCCATGCTGATTCTTTACTTGTTTACTTGAATGGTGTCGGGAGTGATGCCGTAAATTTCCATTTCCCCAATGAACCGTCAGGATTAATGGATGCATATTCTACGGAGTTGCCACTCCCATAACCTGCTATTGCATATAGATACCCGTTGTATGCCACCACCCCATCAGCATTCCTTGATTTGTTTAATGAGGTCGTTTGTATCCAATTACCAATACTACCGTCTGCGTTTATTCGAGCATATTGAACCATTGTGGTAGGAACTGTCTCATGATAAGATTGCCATGGTTTATCTCCACCAACAAGATACACATATCCATTATAATATGTCCCTCCCCAATTAGTAAGAGCAATAGATGTTGAATACGTTATTCGTTCTCCAAAAGACCCATCTGGATTAATAGGAACCCTATAATAAGTAGTATTTGTGAAGCTTGCGATAGCGTATAACCAATTATTGTAAACAA
>JAMCPX010000036.1 GCA_023382265.1 Deltaproteobacteria bacterium
TGCCGATAGCTATGGAGAAGGGATTAAGGTTTGCAATCAGGGAAGGCGGTAAGACAGTTGGAGCAGGAGTTATCTCGGAAGTTATAGAGTAAGAGCATATGGTAGAAACTCAAAATCTAAGGATAAAATTAAAAGCTTATGATCACAGGTTGTTAGATCAATCTGTTAAGGAAATAGTGGAAACAGCAAAAAGGACAGGTGCGGTTATTAAAGGGCCTATCCCTATTCCTACAAAGATACAGCGTTATACTGTATTAAGATCACCGCACGTTGATAAGAAATCGAGAGAGCAATTTGAGATAAGAACGAGCGGTAGATTAATAGATATTATTGAACCAACACAGCAAACGGTTGATGCTTTAATGAAGATAGATCTCTCAGCAGGTGTTGATGTGGAAATCAAAAGCTTTGGGGGTAAGCAATAATGTTTTCGTCTATAATCGGTAAAAAAATAGGCTACACCAGGATATTTGATGATCAAGGGAATGCAGTCCCTGTTACGGTAATCCAGGCAGGACCGTGTAAGATTGTCAATATAAAGACCTTAGAGAAAGACGGTTATGAAGCTGTACAGCTTGGTTATGTGACAACGGTTGAAGGCAAATTAAATAAACCATTGGTCAGTTATTTTAAAAAGCAGGGTGTTGAATTGTATAAACACCTTAAAGAGTTCAGATCGGATAATATTAAAGATGTTAAGATCAACGATATCGTTACGGTAGAAACATTTACGATTGGCGAGCTTGTTAGTGTTAGCGGATTTTCGAAGGGTAAAGGGTTTCAGGGGGTTGTGAAACGCTATGGGTTCCATGGAGGTCCTGGCAGTCATGGATCGATGTTTCACAGGCAGCCGGGTTCAATAGGATCAAATACCTTTCCCGGCAGGGTTATAAAAAACAAAAAACTTCCTGGCAGGATGGGTAATGTAAAAACTACTATTAAGAATTTGAAGGTTGTAAAACTTATACCCGAGAAAAACGTAATTCTTATTAGAGGTGCTGTCCCAGGAAGCGTTAATACTCTCATTGAAATAAAAAAGGTGCAGGCATAGGTGCGATATGGCTATTATTGATGTTTTGGATCAAGATGGGAATAAATTAAAAGACTTAACCATTAATGATGATGTTTTTAATAGGGATGTACATGAACCATCTCTTTATCTTGCTGTGAGAGAGTACATGCACAATAACAGACAGTGGACAAGGGCAACAAAAACAAGAGGAGAGGTAAGCGGTGGAGGGAAAAAACCATGGAAACAAAAGGGTACAGGCAGAGCAAGATCGGGAAGCATTAGATCTCCGCTCTGGAAAGGCGGTGCAGTGGTGCTTGGTCCTCAGATGATTCACAGTGAGTTTAAAGTAAACAAAAAGGTTAATAAACTTGCTATGCGTTCGGCTTTAAGCTCCAGATATAAAGGGAATGCCATGGTAGTGGTTGATGGATTTCGAATGGATCAAGTAAAGACCAAGCAGGTAAAAGAGATATTTAAAAGACTTAATATCAATAATGCGCTCGTAGTACTTGATAGCAATAATAAAAATTTTCAACTTTCGGCAAGAAATGTAAGCAAGATAAAGGTTATTAAAAATGATTTAATCAATGTTTATGATATAATGAAGCATAAACAGCTCGTTGTTACAGAAAAGGCAGCAGTGATGCTTGGGGAGGCTTTGAGTAAATGAAAACAATCTACGAAGTAATCGTATCTCCTATAATTACCGAAAAAGCTACTGCTGCAAAAGAGCGCTTTAACGAGGTATCTTTTGTTGTAGATAAAAGGGCAAACAAAAAAGAGATAAAAGATGCAATTGAAAAAATATTCAAGGTCAAAGTCCTGGACGTTAAGACGGTAAATATGCCTGGAAAAGTCAAAAGAGTAAGGCTGTTTCAGGGGCTACGAAGCGGTTATAAAAAGGCCCTTGTTAGATTAAAACAAGGGAATAAAATAGAATTCTTTCAAGGGGTATAGGGAAAAATGGGTATCAAATCTTATAAACCAACTTCAGCAGGCAGAAGGTTTTTTCAGACAGTAACTTTTGAAGAGATTACGACAAGAGAGCCGGAGAAATCTCTATTGTTCCCTTATAAAAGGCATGGCGGTAGGAACAATGCGGGTAAAATTACATCGAGATTTAGAGGCGGCGGACACAAGAAGCAGTATAGACTTATTGATTTTAAAAGAGACAAATATAATATTCCTGCAAGAGTTGCATCAATAGAATATGATCCGGTAAGAACATCATTCATAGCGCTTCTTAAATATGCCGACGGGGAGAGGAGATACATCATTGCGCCGGAAGGCTTAAAAACAGGTAATACTGTTATATCCACAAAGACAGCAGAGCTGGACATCTTAACAGGATATGCAATGCCATTAAGACTTATTCCTCTTGGCACGAACATACATAATATTGAATTAAAACCTGGAGAAGGTGGTAAACTTGTGAGGAGTGCAGGCGGTACTGCCCAACTTGTAGCTAAAGAAGGAGATTATGCTCATATTAAACTCCCATCAGGAGAAGTAAGGTTGATAAGAATTGAATGTATGGCGACGATTGGCCAGCTCGGCAACATGGATAAAATGAACGTATCAATAGGTAAGGCAGGCAGAATGAGATGGCTTGGAATAAAGCCTCATAACAGGGGTGTTTCTATGAACCCGGTTGATCATCCTCATGGCGGTGGAGAAGGTAAATCCGGTCAGGGCAATCCGCATCCTGTTTCACCATGGGGTATGCCGACAAAAGGATTTAAAACGCGTAAGCCAAAGATGTCCGATAAGTATATAGTTAAATCAAGGCATAAAAAATAAAAGAGGTTATAGAGATGGCGAGATCATTAAAAAAAGGACCATTTATTGAGGATTCGTTGATAAAAAAAATAGAAATAATGAATAATAAAAAAGAAAAAAAACTTATAAAAACATGGTCAAGACGATCTGTTATAATACCTGATATGGTAGGTTTTACTATTGCGGTGCATAACGGAAGAAAGTTTATACCCGTGTATGTTACGGAGAATATGGTTGGACACAAGCTCGGCGAGTTTGCTCCCTCAAGAACGTTTGTGATGCACTCCGGTGATAGAAAGACACAGAAAGTTGATGAAGGGAAGAAGTAGGATATGGAAATAAAGGCTTCATTAAAATTTTTAAGATTGTCCCCAAGAAAGGCAAGGCTCGTGGCGGATCTCGTAAAGGGAGAAAGTGTAAACAAAGCGCTTGCTATACTCAGGTTTAAAAACAGGGCGGCATCGCCTCATATTGCGAAATTAATAAGATCTGCTGTTGCTAACGCAGAAACAAAAGGCACCATAGATATTGATAATCTTTATGTGAAGTTGATATCCGTTACAGCAGGACCAACTATGAAAAGATTCGCAGCAGCACCGATGGGCAGAGCTATGCGTATAAGAAAAAGGATATGTCATATAAATTTAATTCTTGATGAAAAGTAAGATTAAAGGAGATTAACGTTGGGACAGAAAACAAATCCGATAGGATTAAGATTGGGAATAATAAAGAACTGGAACTCACGATGGTTCGCGGAAAAGGATTATGCTAAAGAGCTGCATGAGGATCATCGTATAAGGACTTTCCTCAAGAAAAAACTATATCATGCAGCGGTTTCAAGTATTATTATTGAAAGAGCAGTCAATAAAATAAAAATAAACATACATAGTTCAAGGGTAGGGTTGATTATAGGTAAAAAGGGAACAGAAATAGAGGCTTTAAAAGCAGAGCTCGCAAAGATGTTATTGGGCAAAGAAGTAACAATAAATATGTTTGAAATAAGGAAACCGGAACTGGATGCTCAACTGGTTGCGGAGAACATTGCACTTCAGATAGAAAGACGAATCTCTTATAGAAGAGCGATGAAAAAGGGTATAAGCTCGGCTCTTAAATTCGGAGCAAAAGGCATAAAAGTGATGGTAGCTGGCAGGCTTTCCGGTGCAGAAATCGCCAGGACAGAGTGGTATAGAGAAGGCAGGGTTCCCTTACAGACATTAAGGGCAGATATAGATTATGGATTTGCAGAGGCTTTTACGACTTATGGGGTTACAGGCATAAAGGTATGGATTTTTAAGGGTGAGATGTTGGGCAAGGAAGGAGAGCAAGAGACTAAACTTGCTCCAAATTTACAATAAACGATGGGAGTTTATTCTTATGTTAATGCCGGGTAAGGTAAAATATAGAAAGCAGCAAAGAGGAAGAATGAAAGGTTTGGCAAAAGCAGGTAATACTCTTGCTTTCGGAGACATCGGGTTACAGTCTTTAGGCAGGGGTTATATGACCGCCAAGCAGATTGAGGCAGCAAGAATAGCTATAACCAGACACATAAAAAAGGGCGGAAGGTTATGGATAAGGGTATTTCCAGATAAACCTTATACAAAGAAGCCCGCAGAAACGAGGATGGGTAAAGGTAAAGGAGATCCGGCAGAATGGATAACTATTATAAAACCAGGCAGGATGCTGTATGAAGTGGAAGGGCTTGAACATGAGCTTGCACATAAAGCGTTAAGAAATGCTTCTTTCAAACTGCCATTCCCTACAAGAATAGTTCATAGAGAGGAAGTAAGATGAAGGCTTCTGAGATTAGAGCATTTTCTGCTGATGAGATAAAAGAAAAGATTAGCGATAAAAGGAAGGAATTGTTTAATCTTAAATTAAAGGTCAAGACAGCGCAGCTTAATGATTATAGAAGTTACAGACTGATGAAGAAAGATCTTGCGAAATTATTAACTATTCTCAGAGAAAAGGAGAAGGGAATAAATGCAAAGTAACAAAAAATTAAAACCATTCTCCATGCTTGGAGTTGTTATTAGCGACAAAATGAATAAAACAAGAATTGTCGCGGTAGAGAAAGTGATAAGACATCCAAAGTATCAAAAGATGGTAAAAAAGATTAAGAAGTATAAAGTTCATGATGAAGGGAATAAAACGCATATAAATGATATAGTAGAGATAGTTCTTACAAGACCGCTCAGTAAGGGAAAGAACTGGCGTATCTCAAATGTAGTTGGTCAGGTATCTATCAATGCTCATGCGGAGGATACTTTATGATACAAACAAATACAAGATTAAATGTGGCAGATAATACAGGAGCAAGGGTTGTATCATGCATTAAGGTATTGGGAGGCACAAGAAGAAGATATGCAACTATTGGAGATGTTATAGTTGTATCCGTTAAGGAGGCAACACCAACTGCGAAAGTGAAAAAGGGTGAGGTTGTGAAAGCTGTTATTGTAAGGACAAAAAAAGAAATAAAGAGAAATGACGGCAGTTATATACGATTTGATACTAATTCTGCTGTACTTTTAAGTCCGCAGCTCGAGCCTATAGGTACCCGCATTTTCGGCCCTGTGGCAAGAGAGCTGAGAACTAAGAACTTCATGAAGATCATTTCACTTGCTCCAGAAGTACTGTGAGGGAAGATATGAAATCAACAATAAAAAAGGGAGATACGGTAAAAGTCATATCGGGCAACGATCGAGGTAAAACAGGTAAGGTAGTGCATGTACTGCTTGAAGAGGGTAAAATACTTGTTGAAAAGGTTAATACAGTAAAAAAGCATGTAAAACCAAGCAACACAAATCCAACCGGCGGCATAGTTGAGAAAAATTTACCGATCGCAATATCTAATGTGATGTTGGTATGTAAAAAATGCAGCAATACGGTGCGTGTTGGGATA
Organism: Deltaproteobacteria bacterium; assembly: GCA_023382265.1. Lineage (NCBI taxonomy): Bacteria > Pseudomonadati > Myxococcota > Myxococcia > Deltaproteobacteria bacterium. The sequence continues at coordinate 5,691 of JAMCPX010000036.1, forward strand.
AAGTTTCTTGAGGATAGAACAAAGGTAAGGTACTGTAAAAAATGCGGCGAAGTAATAGAATGATGGTGATAAAATGGCAAGATTAAAAGAATATTATAAATCAATTGTAGTAAATAAATTAAAAGAGCAATTCAAATACAAAAATTTGCATGAAGTACCGCGCGTTATAAAAGTTGTTATAAATATGGGTGTAGGGGCGGCAAAAGAAACTCCAAAGTTACTTGATACTGCAATGGAAGAATTAGCAATCATAACAGGGCAAAGGCCTATTATGAAGAAAGCGAAGAAATCTATTTCAACATTCAAACTAAGAAAGGATACTCCGATTGCTGTTATGGTAACTTTAAGGCAGAATAAGATGTATGAATTTATGGACAGATTAGCCAATATAGCCATCCCAAGGGTAAGAGATTTTAAAGGCATATCTTCAAAAGGTTTTGATGGGAATGGCAACTACACTTTAGGTTTAACTGAACAAACCGTATTTCCTGAAATCAGTTATGATAAAATTGATAAGATAAAAGGCATGAACATCACATTTGTAACAACAGCTAAAACAGACAAAGAATCAAAAGCTCTTTTAGAATGGCTAGGGTTGCCATTTAATAAATAATTGGAGGTAGATAGGTGGCTAAGAAGTCGCTGATAGTAAAAGCTATAAAGCCGAAAAAATTTAAGGTAAGACAGTATAACAGATGTCCGCTGTGCGGGAGGTCAAGAGGCTATATGAGTAAGTTTAATATGTGCAGGATATGTTTCAGGAAGATGGCGTTAAGAGGTGATATCCCGGGTGTTACAAAGGCAAGTTGGTAGCAAGGTGATATTATGAAGATTACAGATTCCATAGCAGCGCTTTTGGTAGGAATAAAGAATGCTCAAATGAGAAAGAAAAATGATGTATCGGTACCGTTCTCGAATATTAGTAGCGATATCCTAAGGATCATGAAACAGGAAGGTTTCATAAAGGGCTATGAGGAAGTTACCACGGATGGTAAAAAAAGGATTATCATTGGTTTGATGTACGATAAGCAGGGAACTCCACGGATACATGAAATAAAAAAAATAAGTAAACCAAGCATCAGGAAATACACACGGTATAAAGATATAACAAAAGAGAAAAGTGGTTACGGTGTTACAATACTATCAACATCACGAGGCGTTATGTCTGACAAAGAAGCCCAGGCTTCTAAGATTGGCGGTGAAATGCTATGTTTCATATGGTGAGGAGTCAAAATGTCTAAACTTGCAAGAAAACCGATTGTCATCCCAAAAGGTGTTAAAGTAGAATTCGAAAATAATACTGTAAAATTAACCGGTGTTAAAGGGGTTATTGAAAAACTCATACCCGAGCCTATAAAACTTATCATAACATCAGAAAACATAAAGGTAGACATGGCTGATAAGGAAGAAACGAATACATCTCTGCAAGGGACGATTACCGCTTTACTGAAAAACATGCTGAAAGGTGTTGCAGAGGGTTTTAAGAAAGATCTTGAACTGGTTGGTGTCGGATATAAGGCAGAACTTAAAAATAGAGAGCTTATCTTGAATATTGGGTATACGAAACCGGTTGTAATGAATGTTCCGCAGGGATTAAATATAAATATTGAAAAGCAGACAAAGATATCTGTAGCAGGTGTAGACAAGCAACTTTTAGGCTTATGGTGTGCCAAAGTTAAATCCGTAAGACCTCCTGATGCTTATAAGGGTAAAGGGATAAAATTCGCTGATGAAGTCCTTAAACTTAAGCCAGGTAAGACGGCAGCTACTGCTGAAGCAAAAACTTGATATAAGGATCATTTTATGAAAAAGGTTATAAGTAAAAACACAAAAAGACTTTTAAGAAAACATAGGATTACAGCGAGGTTACACGGTACTGCTTCCAAACCGAGGCTCGTTATATTTAAAAGCCTTAAATATATATATATACAGATGATAGATGACGAGCAGCAGAATACGATTGCTTCTTTCTCAACACATGAGGATAATTACTTTAATAAATTGAAGAGCAGGAAGAATAAGGATGCTGCAAAAATGCTCGGTGAAATGGCAGGAAATAAGGCAATAGAGCTTGGTATAAAGCAGGTTATCTTTGATAGAAACGGCTATAAGTATCATGGGAATGTTAAAATTTTTGCTGAAGCAGCAAGAAAAAAAGGACTCGTATTTTAAATGGAGGTAAAAGCTTGGAAGATGTAAACACAAATACAGAATTCAAAGAACGTATTATTAAAATCAACAGGGTTGCTAAGGTTGTAAAGGGTGGTAAAAGATTTAGTTTTAGTACCATTGTTGTTGTTGGCGATCAAAAAGGACTTGTGGGCTTTGGACTCGGAAAGGCAAATGAAGTCCCCGACTCAATAAGAAAAGGTATTGATAAAGCCAAGAAAAGCCTTATAAGCGTACCCATAAAGAATGGAAGTGTTCCTTACGATGTGATAGGAGAATTTGGTGCCGGCAGGGTTTTTATAAAACCAGCACAGGCTGGAGTGGGTGTAATAGCTGGAGGTGCTGTTAGAGCTATGCTTGAACTCGCGGGATATAAAGATGTTGTTGCAAAAATTTTCGGGTCACGTAATCCGCATAATGTTTTAAAGGCTACCGAGGATGCTCTTAGGAAGTATGATGTAGTAAAAAAGGATTTTATTTCAAAGGTTGATGTTACTTTGTCAGAGAAATTTTAAGTGTAAAATTTTTGTGAGGTGAGAATGAATTTATCTACTTTAAAAAAACCGGATGGTATGATTAAAGAAAGAAAAAGAATAGGCAGAGGTACCGGATCATGCCACGGAAAAACAGCAGGAAAGGGCCATAAGGGACATAATGCTAGAGCTGGTGGCGGTGTAAAACCCGATTTTGAAGGCGGACAGATGCCTTTGAAACGACGCATGCCTAAGTATGGATTTGTAAACCCTAATCATATTGGATATCAGGTTGTTAACATAGAATCCCTGAATATCTTTGACGTTGATGAAGAAATAACATTAGAAAGAATGATCGATAAAGGTATTATAAGAGGTAATAGACCGGTTGTTGTATTAGGGAACGGTGAGATAAAAAAGAAGCTTTTTATAAAAGCGCATCGTTTTTCAGGGAGTGCAAAGGAAAAGATAGAAATAGCAGGCGGTAAAGCAGAGGTTGTGAAAATTGCTAGATAATGTAGTAAGTATCCCAAAGATTCCGGAACTGCGAAGAAGACTGTTAATAACCATTTTCATTCTCGCGGTTTACAGACTTGGTGTGGCAATACCGACCCCTGGTGTAAATGCGCATGCACTTGCGATGTTTTTCAGCCAGAACACGGGAACTCTGTTTGGCTTGTTTAATCTGTTCTCGGGCGGTGCATTTGAGCATTTCTCGATATTTACACTCGGAATAATGCCGTATATCTCTGCCGCGATCATAATGGATCTTTTAACGGCGGTTTTTCCTTATCTTGAGAATTTAAAAAAAGAAGGAGAACTTGGTAGAAAAAAAATTACCCAATACACAAGATATGGAACTGTTCTTATAAGTATGGTTCAGGGTTTTGTGATAAGTTACGGTCTTGAGAGTATGCATGCGCCTAATGGCGGCTCTATAGTTGTTAATCCCGGGTTCTCTTTCAGAATATTAAGTACGATAACGCTTACGAGCGGTACAGTCTTCCTGATGTGGCTTGGCGAAGAGATTACAGAAAGAGGTGTAGGGAACGGTATTTCTTTAATAATATATGCTGGTATAGTCGCAAGGATACCGGCAGCAATAATGAATACAATAACGCTTGTAAAGAGCGGAGAGATGAGCGCATTTACTCTTATATTTTTGATAGTACTTATGATTGCTGTTGTAGCATTTATTATTTTTGTAGAACTTGGACAGAGGAAGATCCCCGTTCAATATGCACAGCGTATTGTAGGAAGAAGAGTCTATGGCGGACAAGAAACGCACCTACCTCTAAAAGTTAACAGCGCGGGTGTTATCCCTCCAATATTTGCGTCTTCTCTTTTGATGATCCCTGCAACTATTACAAGCATGTCACATATCTCGTGGCTTTCTTTTTTGAAAACGTATCTGTTCCCGGGCAGCCTTATGTATAATTCATTTTATGCTGTACTTATCATATTTTTTACGTTCTTTTATACCGCGGTAACATTCAATCCAGTAGATGTTGCAGATAACTTAAAAAAGTATGGCGGGTATGTCCCTGGAATAAGACCGGGCAAAAGTACATCAGACTATATCGATAAAATACTCACGAGGATTACGGTTGGAGGTGCTCTGTATCTTACATTAGTTTGTGTGCTGCCTACTGTGTTAACAAGCAGGTTTAACGTACCATTTTATTTTGGCGGTACATCTCTGTTGATAGTAATAGGTGTTGCACTTGATACCATATCACAGGTAGAAGCACAGCTTGTAATGCGTAATTATGACGGCATTACAAAGAACGTAAAGATGAAAGGCAGAAGATGGTAAGTAAGATCAGATTGTTATTTGTTGGACCGCCTGGATCTGGGAAAGGCACGCAGGCATCAATATTAGGCAAGAATTATAATATACCGCAAATAGCGACAGGAGACATGTTAAGGGAAGAGGTAAACAAGGGCACAGAACTCGGCAGCCAGGCAAAAGGATACATGGACAGAGGTGAGCTTGTTCCCGATCAGATTGTTATAAACATGCTTGAGAACAGGCTTAAGCAGCAAGATACAAAAGAGGGCTTTATCCTCGACGGCTTTCCAAGGACTGTCGGACAGGCAAAGTCACTCAGTGATAAATTCGAGGCACTCGGTATAGATAAATTTAGTGTGATAGAGTTTAAAGTTGATGAAGAAAATCTTGTAAAAAGGCTTTCTTCAAGACGGGTGTGCAGCAATTGTGGAGCGATTTATAATCTACTTGCTAAACCGCCCGTACAACCCGGCATTTGTGATAAATGCGGCGGTAAACTTTATCAGAGGAATGATGATAAAGAATCGACAATAAGAGAGAGGTTTAAAGTTTATAACGAAAAAACCGCACCGCTGATAGACTATTATAAAAACAGAGGTATTTTGAGTTCTATAAAAGCGGAAGGTAAAATAGATACAATAACGTCTGATATAAACATGCATATTAATAAGGTATTCAATGGTTAATATAAAAACCGCCATACTTTTTTAAGTTATCTG
>JAMCPX010000037.1 GCA_023382265.1 Deltaproteobacteria bacterium
AGCCGTAAATGTCTTAAACAGTTGTAAAGAACCAGAAGCGATCACAAAAGCGATCACACCTGAGTTATAAAGATGTGTAACATATTAAAAAATAAGGTAAAAATGATGTCTGATGACGGGTTTTAAACCCGCTCCTGCCGTTCTATTGCATTCTTCGGGTTGAAACAAGGTTTTTAAAATATGTTGACCTTTTTTTATATTTCTAACAGTCTATTAGTCTCATAGGAGAAAAGCTATGGAAAAACAATATAAGGATATAATAGAGTTTGCAGTTGACCGGGAGCTCAATGCGTATGATTTTTACACGGGCGCTCAGAAACGGGCCAGGACAAGCGGTGCAAAATCCATGCTTCAAGAGCTTGCAGCACAGGAACTGAAGCATAAGCAAAGGCTGGAAGCCTTGCATTTGGAAGAAAATGTTATGCTTGATCTGTCAAAGCTTGATATCGCGGATTATACAGACAGCGAATCCATAGAAACCGATATGCAGTACCATCTTGAATATCAGCAGATCCTATTGATTGCCCTGAGGCGGGAAAAGTCATCCGTAAGACTTTATACGGACATAAAGTCTTTGATGAAAGAGAAAGAGAAACAGCAGCTGTTTGAATGGCTCGTGAAAGAAGAACAATCGCATTATGATAGGTTGCAAAAAGAGTATGATACCTATGTATTAACAGAAAACTAAATGGAGGTAAATCAATGGAAAATAGAGACAAAGAGTTGTTGAAGGTATTAAGAGGAGCCGGTGAGGCGGAAAGAGAAGCACTCTTAACGTATCTCAAGTTTGCAAGGCAGACAAAGGATATGGGCGGTAAAAACATGTTCATAAGGCTTGCGATAGACGAGTTTGGCCATATGACTCTTCTGGACAGCCAGATAAATAATGTCATTTCCCAGAAAGGCTGGCAGCCGATCGAGATAGACAGATCCGCAGTAGAACCATTGCTGCCTAAAATAAGCCAGAAGGATATACAGACAATGGGCATGGCAAATGCAAATGAGCTGTCGGCGCTTGAAGCAGCAAGAGCACTTGAACAGGGAGCTATTGATTATTATTCAATCAATGCAAAAAATGTAGCACTGCCCGAAATCCAAATGACCTTTAAGAGGCTTGCAGAGATGGAGGGAGCGCACTACACAATGATTCAAGCTGAGATTGACAACATAAAGAAAACGGGCTTCTGGTTTGATACGATTGAGTACTCGGTGGAAATGTAGGTTTAGTCTTTCCCGTGAGAACAGTTGTTTAAAAAACTGCTTGCTATATAAATATTTTTTTCTAATAGTATATCTCCTCCATAGATCATTTTATAAACAAGCAAGTTCGTTAGAATGTTCTTTACATAATTTCTTGTTTCCTGGTATGGTATGTCCTCAATAAACTCATCCGTGTTGCATGCCTTTATATTCTCAAGCCATTTATCCACATTCGATGTTCCGGCATTATAAGCTGCAAGAGCGAGTACATAGTTACCGTCATACTTCTTAAGCAGCTTATCAAGGTGCCATACACCAAGCCCTATATTTACCTGAGGGTCGTACAGCTTCCCAGTGGAAAACGGCACAAGCGATATCTCTTTTGCGGATATTTTACCTGTTTGCGGCATCAATTGCATAATACCTATTGCACCCGACCTTGACACGGCATCAACCCTAAACCTGCTTTCCTGGAGTATGAGTGAATATACGACATCCGCGTCTAAACCGTATTGATCTGCATAATTGTTTATGAGGTGTTTGTAGCCCTCCGGATAACCGTAAGCCCATACTGTCATGGTATCCGGCGTAAAGGATGTAAGCATATTACCGAGCGCTGTACGGGCGATATAGAGGCTATGAAAAAAGTCTGAATTCTTGTAATACGTATAGGATAATATCCCATACTCATCAGCAGAAAGCCTTTGCCCCGAAAGAAAACCGAGTTCTGCATTAGCCTCTTTATCCATGCCGATCGATCTTAAGAACAGATACCTTGAATAATGAAAAACGAATGATTCCGAGTAGTATTTATATGCAGGCGGTGCCAAATCTTTTCTCTCGTACGATAAGCGGGTGTTACCCAGCCACATGTTGGCCATAAGCGAATAGTAATCCGGGGGTGTATGCCGGGATATTTTATAAAAGAGAGCATCGGCTTTGGCTGTTTGCCCAAGCTTAAGCATGGCTCTTGCCTCCCAGTAATATGCCATAACATCATAGTACGTATCGCAAAATTCCAAATCCTGTAATTTTTTCAGATATCGTATAGCCTGCTCATATTTGCCGCCGGAATAATTTATCCAGCCGAGATGCCAGTATGCATAAATCGAGAATGGCGTTTTAGTTGATGCAAGCTTTAAGAGCCAATGGTACGCACGTTTTTGATCATTGTTTAAGGTGTAAATATAGAACAGCTTGTACATAGACATAGGAGTGTACCCGCTTTTACCCCTGGCAACGGTTGAAAACGCATTAATCGCATCATCCGTTTTGTTTAGCTTTAAAAATACCTTACCCGACCAGAATGTTAATTCGTAATAATTCCGTCTGTCCGTATTATAAGAAATCGCCGTTTTCAGTGCAAAGGCTGCATCATTGTATTTACCGAGCTTATAATATGCAATACCGGTATATTTATACAATGAGGATAGATTGCTTGAATTATCCGACAATGCATCTTGTACGGCCGTGTTAAGTTCTTTCAAAGCCTTTTTATAGTCCCTGTCTATTATAAGCAGACGTGCGATTCCATAGTGATCTATATTTAATGTTCCTGTATCCGTGATAGCGGTCAAAGCACTGAATGCAAGGCTGCCGGCATCGGTTGCAGGGTATCTATCGTACACGGTTAAATAATCGCTGATCCCCTCTCCGGTATTTCCTTCGCTCACGTACAATCCTGCCATTGAAAAAAGCATGTACGGTACATGCCTATAAAAGGCGGTCTGAGTTAAATATGTGTCGTAGAGTTTTATCGCTTTGCTATAAAGTTTAAGAGCCGAAAGGCATTGGACTTGCAAGTCTATTGATGGAACATAAAATATGCTCAATGTGAAATCTGCGGCGATATTCCTCAAATAAGGTAAAGCATCTTGATAATCGTTTAGAGCGATATAGCTCTTGGCAATATACCAATTGATATAATCCTTGAGATCTCCGGGTTGATTTATTAGCCGCTTGAAATGAATAACCGCATCGTTGTAATCTCTTTTTTTATAACTCACAAAGGCATTGATAAAGTTGAATGTTGAAAGTTTTTTTTCCGGCAGGGAAGATGTATTGAAATCCTTTATTTCCCTCCGGGCACGTCCGTAATCGTGTATTGAAACCGCTCCGTATATGTCTTTTAAAGAAACCTCTTTTGCTTTAATAAAAGGTTTTATGGGAGCGCATGAAGAAAATATAAGAATAGCCGAAGCCGTGAGAAATATACTTAAGCATTTTTGAGACATAAAGGATCAGCGCGGTATCTTTATACGGATAACTTCTGCATGCCTTAGTTGATGAGGTATTAGCTTATTATCAAGGATTATTTCAATACCTTCTGCATTACCGATGGTCAATATAGCCGTATCGGAAAACTTAAAAGAAGCATTATCGCCTGTATTGAGAATCACATCTTTTGCATTTTTTTCATCATTCAAAGGCACCAGTCTAACCCATGTTGGTTCTGTTGCTTTTAATAGAAGGGTATGCATTATAACTGTCTGTGTAACAGGTGCGGCAGCTGTCTGAGGTAGAACGGTTGATTGTGTTATGGCTGCTTTCTCAGCCGCGTTTGTGTTGGTTATCGGAGCAGCTATTAATTCCGTCTGTTTAGATAACTTTTCGCCTTTATTAACTTTTTCAACCGATCTTGAGCCATTATAATAAATAACTCCAATAAACACTACCGCAGCCATACCTATCACCAGCACCAGCAAATTTTTAATACTTTTTGAGGGATGATGTATTGTATCGGTTTCGGGCTTTACTGGATGCGGCATACCTGTATCATAAAATATCTGGAACTTGTTTACCGTGTCATCCGGGTCTATGCCGAGATAATTACAATACGACCTTATAAAACCTTTAATAAACACTATGCTCGGCAGATCTTCATATGAATCGGATTCTATCGACTGCAAATAAGATTTTTTTATTCTCGTTGTCTTTGCAATCTCATCAAGTTCAATATGCCTGAGCTCTCTTTCTCTCCTTAAAAACTCACCGAAGCTTTCCATGCTATTTAATTATTTTCAAGTACCTTCTGGCATCTTCTGAAAATGTTGAATCCGGAGCAAGCTTCAATACGGCCTCGAACTGTTTTTTTGCTTCTGTATCATTATGTTCTCTCATATATACAATGCCAAGGTACAGATATGCCTCCGAGTATCCTGCGAAATAATGGATCGCTGTCTTGAATTCCGCTTCAGCCCGCTTCAGCTTATTTTCCTTCAGGTAAACAAGCCCGAGGTTATTATGGGCAGCAGGCATATCTGTCGCTATATTTAATGCATTCATATATGCCCCTTTTGACTGCTTAAGATTGCCCTTTTTATAATAAGCCCATCCGAGATTTACCCATGCAATTTGAGGAGACATATAGAGAGGATTTTTCAATGTCTCTTTAAACTGCTTTATAGCCGAATCCCATTTGGATTCGTGTAAATAAAGAACACCAAGATTGTTATGTGCATCGGAAAAATCTTTTTTTAATGCTATTGCTTTTTTATATGCATCTTCTGCTTGATCGATCATGTTTTCTCCATAATAGCTAAGACCAAGGGCGTTATAGATATAAGGGTCTTTAGAATTGAACCTTTGTGCAGTGGACAGGTTCAGGATGGCATTGGAGAAGTCACCCTTATTAAGATACATTACCCCTATATCATATTTTACCTGTGATTGTTTTTTAAGCTCCGGGTTTTGTGAAGCACAGCCTGAAGTTAAAGTAAAGATTGAAATAGTTAAGAATGTTAAAAAGCACTTAAAATTTTTGCAAACCATTGATTACCTCCTGAAATGTTTTTTTGTCCTTCTTTATAGTTTTCATCAGGCACAGAATGTTCTGTACCATCATCGTAAATGATTGATTCAAGTAATACTTCTTCTTCATCAGTGCTACCTTTATAAGCCTTTGTATCCTGCATAAATGCAGGTATTGCTTTTATCAATTTTTCTCTCTCCTCTTTGGATACACCGAGTTCTGTCTTTTCCATGATAAAGCCCATACTCCCGGTAAAATCAAGCGCTTCGTTAAATACGTTTTTGGCTTTAATGAGTTCTACATCACCATCTTCGTATGTATAGAAAAATCCTTGTCTGCCCGCCTCCTGGAAAAGGTAAATGTATACCCGCATCTTTTTATCCTTTTTTAAAGCTATAACAAAAGCCCAAGTAGGCTCCGGGGATCTATCCGGTAAAGCAATGTTAGGTTGATTAACTGATCTATATATTTCCCATACCTCATCAACCGTTTCTTTAATATATTTAATTGTAACATCACTTAAAAACATCTATGCCTCCTTCTATAAATGCCCCCGACAGGATTTGAACCTGCGGCACAGGGATTAGGAATCCCTTGCTCTATCCATCTGAGCTACGGGGGCATATTTATTTAACATACTCTAACTATAGCAAAGTACCTCTTGCAAGTAAAATAAGATTGTTTTTACTGCCACATAAAGATATATCAACATGATCAAAAGATTTCCTCGGCGTTTACGCCGGTATATCGAGGGGTATATCTGGGGCAGGTAACATTGAAAGCGGCAATCTCCAATAGCCTCTGATATAATCAGAAGCAATAGAATAAGGATGAGGTGCCGCATGATATATGTAGTTTTCACAAGAAGTATTCCATAGCAAGTGCAGTGGATGTGCAAGGTAAACTTGTAAAAGAGAGCCGGATCGAAGGGAACACACCTGTTAACAAGGGGAATTTAAGATTCCGGGACAGCTGTATTAATCGTTCAATCCCTTTCCCTTGAGAATTTGCTGCATACATTTTTCAACCCTCGACTCCCGGGTTTTGGATTGTTTGGGTGCAGAAAAATAAAAAATGTATGCTCTTTGACGTCCAGGCGTCAATGCCTCAAAAGCAGTTTTCAGGGCAGGGTTTTTATCTAATTTTATTTGAAATTCTTCGGGGATTTTGTATTCCGCAGTCTTTTTAAACTGAACTTTCAAACCGGCTTTTTCCACTTCAATAGCTTGTTTGATATAGGTTTTCAGAACTGGTTCCATCTCAACTATTTGCCGTACATCGGTGAACCGGATCTGGCGCGCCGCCTGCACGTTCTCCGTTTGCCGGATGAGAATACCCTTGGTATCCTGTAAAAGGGCACCTTTGAAAAACAAAAGCGCACAATATTCTTTAAATCCGTGAATCAAAACTACGTTCTTTTCCTTGAACGTGTAACAAGGTTGGCCCCACTTCAATTCTTCGGCAAGTTGACTGTCGAGGACGATCATTCTCAATTTCGTAAATTCTTTCTTCCACTGCTTGGCTTTTCTTAAAAATGCGTCAACCTTAGGATTCATTCTATTCATATTCTGATACTCCTCAGCATTGTCTTAGTCCTCCTTTCATTTTCTACTGCACATGAAACTTAGGGACAACCCCCGTATTATCTTATTTTCCTTGGTCTTCCGCCTTTTCCGGGCTTAAGTCGCCTCCTGAGTACATATTCCAAGTTCTATATAAATGCTACATCTCCGATTGCACAATTTTCAAGAATGTAGCCCTGACCCAGATATCTCGCTATCGTATTGTTGAGTAATCCCCTTCTGCTATGGTACCCTCTGCCATTTTGAGTTGCGCAATCGCTATGTTGTATTGGTAGATCGTCTGTATATAAACCGCGCTGGTTGAAGCAAACAATGTTTCTGCATCTGTAAGTTCTATTATAGAACCTGCTCCTGTTGTATACCGCTCTTCGGCAAGTTCAAGATTCAATTTAGCACTGTCCATTGCCTTCTTTGATGCTTCAATACTGTCCTTAGCCTGCTGAAGGTTTAGGGCTGCCTGTTTTACCTGAAGCGTGATGCCCTGTTTTAAAGTATCGATCTGTGCCTCTGCATTATGCTGCCTTGCCTTTAGTTCTGCGTATTTCCCGTAAGTGCTGAAACCTGAGAATATTGGAAATTGTACTCCTATACCTATTGACCAGTTCCATGTCATCGGCGTTTGATATCCTGCCCAGCTATACCCGCCTGTACCGACAATGGATGGCAGATTGGATGCAATCACTGATTTTTCGGATTCCTTTATGCTCTGTGCAGCAGCATAAAGCGATCTTAGTTCAGGCCTGTTATCCATAGCTTTTTGAACTGCGTTTTTAGCGTCCATCTCATGGGTTGTAGGCGTCATTGTATCAAGTATGTTAATGGTATCTCTATCCTTTATTCCCATTGAATTAAGCAGATTGACCATAGCGAGTTCAACGTTATTTTTTGCCGTTATCATGTTCAGCTGGGCATTTGCATAGTCTGTTTCCGCTGTTGCCACGTCTATGCGCGATACCCTGCCGACTTCAAAGAAGCCCTTTGCCTGTTCAAGGTGCTTGCCGTTTTCTTCCAGGATCTTATCAGCAACATCAGACAGGTGCTGTGCCGCAAGCACCCCGTAATATCCCTGTGTTACATTGAATATGACGTCCGACTTTGTTGTTTGCTCATCATACCGTGATGATTTTACCGCTTGTTGCTGCGCCCTTATTGCATATAGTCTCTGGCCAAAATTTGTGAGCAGCCAGTTAAAACCCACGGATGCCGTATAGTAGTTATAGGAGGTATTGCTCTCCGGTGTTATGGCATGTGGTCCAAACAGATTTGAAAGAGCCGGTGGGAAAACATAGTTGCTCGTTTCCCTCGTGTAGCTTCCTTGAGCGATTATCCATGGGTACCATGCAGAGCGGGCCTGGGTCAGTATCTCTCTGTTTGCCTGTGTCAGAGCTATACTCGCCCTTATGGAAGGCTGCTGCTCAAGAGCTATATCAACGCACTGCTTCAGGGACAGGGGCTGATCACCGCCTTGTGCGTATGCCGGGGTATAAAAACGGAACAGGCTCAAACCCACGGTTAAAAGTACCGCAAAAAGATTCAGCATAGAGTCATTACGGGAAGTCCTCCGGAGGCGGATGACGAAATAATCCCTTAATTTCGTTAAATTGCTTCGCTGCGATAAGACGCCGCCGGGAATGACATTGAAAAAACATTTATTGGTCTTCATTTCAATTCCTCATCCTGTTTTATGCTTCTCTTAAATTTCTCCTCGAAAACCGTATAAAGAGTCGGGATAAGAAGCAGTGTTAAGAATGTCGACACCAGCAGACCGCCGATAACAGCGCGTGCAAGCGGCATGTTGGTTTCACTGCCCGTGCCGATGCCGATCGCCATCGGTATAAGACCGAGGATCGTTGCAAGGCTTGTCATAAGAATAGGCCTTAGTCTTGTTCTTCCCGCCCTCACGACAGCCTCATGAAGCTCTATGCCTTCTCCCCGTAACCGGTTCGTATAGTCGACGAGCAGTATACCGTTACTGACAACGATACCAATCATCATAATGACCCCCATGAAGGATTCTATGGACAGCGTTGTGTTCGTAAGGAACAGCATCCAGATAACACCGATCAGACCCATGGGCACGGAGAACATGATGATAAAGGGATCGAGCAATGATTTAAACTGCGAAGCCATGATCATGTAGATCAACATGATCGCAAGCAGCAGCGCGAAAAACATGCTCAAGAATGCTCCCTTTTGCTGCGCAACCTCGCCGCTCATATCTATGTAGAAGCCCGGCGGCAGTTTCAGTTTCGCAAACTCATTTGACAGATCGTTTGCAACATCACCGAGGGGACGCCCTGTTGCATTTGCAGTTATGTGGATTACCCTCTGCTGGTACTTCCGTTCTATCAAGACAGGGCCGACACCCTTATTGATCGATGCGATGTCCTTCAGGAAGATCGTTTTTCCGTTGTACGTAGGTAGCGGCAGATTATCAAGGTTCTGCATGTTGTTTGTAAACCTTTTATCCATCTGGACCACGACATAATACTCGTTGCCCGATATAGGGTCCGTAAAGATGGAAGGAAATATGTTCAGGCTCGAGCTCATCGACGTGAGCACGGTGTTTGCTACGGTTCTCTGGTTCACCCCGGCAAGTGCGGCCTTTTCACGATCAACATTGATGTCGAGCTCGGGGTAGTTCTCCCTCCGGCTTATCATAACATCCGTGACACCGGGGGTTTTTCGCATCAACGCCGCCACCACCTCCGCTTCTTTTGCCGCTGTTCCAAGGTCGTATCCGTAGAGTTCAACGTCAATAGGTGCTGCTGAACCGAAGTTCATGATACGCGAAACAATACCGCCTGATATAAAGTATGTCTGCACACCGGGGATGGCCCCCTGAATGCGTTTTCTTACAACATTCATCAACTCTATGTCGTTCCTTTTCCTTTTATCCGGCGTTACGAGGTTTACCTGGATCTGTGCCGTGTCCGGACCCGTATTCTGGCTCCATATCGACGCAAATCCGGACGGCAGTCCTTCGTTCGAGATAATCGTCTTAATGTCCTTTGCAGGGATCACCTCTTTTATCATGCCCTGAATCTGTTTTATGTATTGGTCCGTGATCCTGAGCCTCGTTCCTATCGGTGAGCGCATCACGATACTAAACTGACTCTCATCTGTTTCGGGAAAGAATTCCGTTCCTATAAATTTAACCAGAAGCAGGGATACTACGAAAAAACCGCCTATGCCGTATACGACAATCTTTTTATGGGACAACGCCCATTGCAGGGCTGACTGATAAGCATTGTCTATGCCGTCAAAAAACGACTTACTCCTTGCAAAGATTCTTTCGTGGAGCCTTTTTGATTGAACGCTGTACTCCTTCTCGGGCTTTAGGTATTTTTTTGTCAGTACCGGAATAACGGTAAGAGAAACAAAGTATGAGGCTATCAGCGCAAAAGAAATAGTCAGCGCAAACGGTTCAAACAATAATTTTGCAATACCTGTTATAAATACGACCGGGAAGAAAACCGAGATCGTTGTTATGGTCGAGGCAAGAACAGGCATTGCAACCTCCCCGGTGCCGTCGAGAGCCGCCTTGACAGGACTCTTGCCCATGCCACGGTGCCGGTAGATATTTTCGAGCACAACAATAGCGTCATCGACAAGCCTTCCAACGCTGAGGGTCAAAGCTCCCAGGGTGAAGGTGTTGAGCGTCTGATGGCCGACAAAAAAAAGCAGTATAAACGTGACCATCACC
Organism: Deltaproteobacteria bacterium; assembly: GCA_023382265.1. NCBI lineage: Bacteria > Pseudomonadati > Myxococcota > Myxococcia > Deltaproteobacteria bacterium. Next base: position 10,241 of record JAMCPX010000037.1, read on the forward strand.
GACAATGGTATGGAGAGGGAGATTATCAGCGTACTGGTAAAGCTCCTCAGGAAAATAAGGATAATGATGAACGCAAGTAGCGATCCCTGAACCGCCTCATGCATTAGGCTGCTGATTGCCTGTTTGATGTATATGGATTGATCGAAGGTCAGATCGAACTTAACGCCCCCGGGGATGTTGAGGAGGTGCGGCAGCAAAGCCTTTACTTCATTAACCACATCAACGGTATTAGCACCTGGTGTCTTGTTCACCATGAGATAGACACCCTGCTTGCCGTTTATCCTTGCAATATTGGTTTGCCTTTGCGAGCTGTCGATAACGTGGCCAACATCATCGATGTGGACAGGTACGCCGTTGGAAACCTTTACCACGATATTATTCATCGGCGGAATGGTCTTAAATTGGTTTGTCGTAAACAGGTTGTAGTCAAGATTATTGATCTTCATGTCACCGCTGGGCAGTATAAAATTGGCATTGGTCACTGCATTTATGACATCCATAAACGACACGTTCTTTGCTATGAGTTTTTCAGGGTTCAGATCAATATTGATCTGCCGTATCAGCCCCCCGTTAACGGTAGCTGAAGCAATATGGGGAAGGTGTTCTATCTGCGGCTCGACCACGTTGGTAGCAAGGTCGTTCAACTGAAGTCCATTCAATTTGTCGCTGGAAACGGTGACCATACAGACCGGAATGTTCGATATATCGAACTCGACGACAAACGGCTGCTGTATGCCCGGGGGAAGCTGGCTCATGATACGCTGTATATTTTCTATAATGTCCACAGAGCCTTTATCTATATTGGCCCCCCAGTTGAAAAAGACCATGACCATGGAAAAGCCTTCCTTCGATGTTGACTGAATGTACGATACATTGTTTACAGCAGACACCGCTTTTTCCATGGGATACGTTATTGCCTGCTCGACGTCAGCGGGGCTTGCACCCGGGAACAGGGTTCCGATTACGACGACAGGCATTGTTATGTTGGGGAACACGTCTATAGGCAGCTTGTTGACACTCGTTGCACCGAGCACGATCACGGCTATTGCAAGCATTAATATGGATATGGGATTTTTAAGGGCAAATTTAGACAGCGGCATTTACATTACACCTTTCCATGCTTGTTCTTGTTGTACCTCTACCTTCTGGCCGTCATGTATGGTATCCTCTCCCTGGACGACAATCTCAGCGGATATGCTTACCCCGTTCTTAACTTCAACCATGCCGCCGGATTCTATGCCCTCCTCAATAGAAACGAGTTTTGCAATACCCTGAGAAACAACATAAATGCTTTTATGGTCATTCGTTTTTAAGACACATGAAACAGGCACGGCAAGTATGTTTTTATGCATCTCGTAAACTATATTGACCTTTGAAAACATGCCAGGTTTAAGAATATGCCGGGGGTTTGCTATGTCAACCTCTGCAGCCATTGTTCTTGTTACAGGGTCAAGGGCAGGGGCAATACGGGTTATTCTGCCGTTGAATATCTTGTCGGGATAAGCATCCGTTACAGTTGTCACAGGCATGCCCGTATGGACTTCCGCTACACTATGTTCCGGGATATTGATCATGATCTTTACCGTGTTTATGTCGACAAGTACAAGCAGCGGGTTTGCAGGGACCATCTGTGTTGAACCCGGTATGAGCGTTCCGGGATCGACATACCTGGATGCAATATAACCGCTGAACGGTGCGCGGATGACAGCGTAGCTCAAATTGAGTGCCGCGAGGTTTTTTGCCGCCTCTGTGACATCAAAGTTTGTTTTTGCCATATCAAGATCGTTTTGTGCAATGAGTTGTTTTTTGATGAGCTTCTTGGCCCGTTCATACTGAATGCTTGCGTACTCAAAGCTTGCGTTTGCCTGTTGATACTGATCCTGCAGATCCTGATAGTTTATAACGGCGAGAACTTGGCCCTTTTTAACGCTGTCTCCTATATCCACCGGGAGCTTTTCAAGGTACCCGCCGACGCGTGCAAAGATGCTCGCCTGCCGGAACGCCATAATACTGCCTGTGAGTATTATAACCTTTTTTAAGGTCACCTTCCGTGGATGTGCGACCGTTACCAGAGTCGTTACTGTGGTTTTAACCTGGTTTTTCTTCGTGCTCTTTATTCTGATAACAACTATCACCAGCAGCACCAGAATGCCTATTATTGCAATCAACAGTTTTCTATTCTTCATGTCCTTTTGTTCCTTTTTTAGATATTCGTTTACGGTATCAAGATACAAACCGCTGTATCAATAAACTTGAACATACATTCAATTTATGAACGGCGGTTTTTAATTTATTCACAAGGGAATAAATGTCAAGCCTTTTGAAAGTAAAGGATTGCGCAAAAACATTATAAGAGAGTTAACCGGGAAATGTATTTGAAAAAGATTGGGTTAGTAATGTTGATTTTTTATTGTTTGGGCAGACCTGTGTGTCTGCAGAAATAAAAAGGGTAGGTTTCAAGCCCGCCCTTTTATGAGATTATGCAGATACGTATAGATTACAGAAAAATTCCTCGTAATGACATACAGGGGCTTTTTCAACAGACTGTTGATATTGGACAAAATGATTTGAAAATTTCCGGCTTATACCAGCTGCTTTGAGGCATCACTTAAAAGGATTGAGCTTGAATAATAGCTCCGGGTCTATGCGGCTGTTAAGTATTCTTAAGCCAAAATGTAAGTCAGAACCTGTTGTTCTTCCTGTGTCTCCGAGATAGCCTATTACCTGGCCTTTTTTAACCGGCTCTTTATTCTTTACGGCATATTTTTCAAGATGAAAATACATTGAATAAATACCCTGACCGTGATTTATTAAAATACTATTGCCGCCGAAGAATGTGTTGCCTCTAAAACAGACCAGCCCGTTATTTGCAGCAACAACCGGTGTGCCTTTTTTTGCGGCGATATCAATGCCGGTGTGCGGTGAACGAGGTTCTCCATTAAGGAATCTTTTAACCCCGAATATCGTTGTTATGATCCCTCTAACCGGTATTATGAATCTGCCTTTCCATAATTTTTTCGTCCTGTCGTTTTCAAATATACGGTCTAACTCTGCCTGCTCTCTTAAGGCCCTTTTTAATTCATCCGGTTTAAGATTCACCATCCGCTGCGGAAGTTTTAAGTACTGTGTCGGGTAAGCATAGGATTGGATTGTTACGGAATCTGATGCTACCGGAGATGTGATCCCTCCGGCATAAAGATAAATATGGTTTTCTCCTGCCGGATGAGCAAGGTCAACGCCGAGGAATACGGCCGTATTGGTGCTGTCTGTTATATTAAGTGATTCCTTACCAAATCTAATCCTGTATAGCGTATCAGGGTTCAAACCATAAATATTGAGGATCATGGGACTCCCCGGGTGCAATAACTTCGGGGTAACAGCCATTTTTACCGGTTGAAACTGCAAAGCAGTAAAGAGTATAAATGCGATAAAATTATTCATATGGTTTAAAGATGTACAAGGAAAAGAAAAAATTATCAACAGAAATATGTGCTAACGCTGAAATCGCATTTAAAATTAGGCAGTGTTGTTAGCATCAAATGCTTGCATAACTCAGCACTGTAAATATAATAGTCGTATGAATGATGTTAAGATCATATCAATTGGCAGGGAACTGATAACGGGCCGCACGGTAGACACCAACTCTAATTATCTTGCAAGGCAAATAACGCTCCTTGGTGCAGCGGTTTCAAGCGTATATGTCATCGATGACGTATTATCTGATATAGTAAAAACTTTAAAGTTTTCATTAAAACAAAAGCCCGCATTAATAATAACTACAGGAGGGCTTGGTCCAACACGGGATGATATGACCTTAAAGGGCGTGGCAAAGGCACTTGGCAAAAGGCTTGAAGGAAATAAGCGGGCACTTACAATGATAAGGAAGAGGTACGATATGCTTTACAGACAAGGGCTTTTGCATACAGCCGGGTTAAATGAAGCAAGGATAAAGATGTCAATACTGCCATCGGGTGCAAAGCCTATTACAAATCCTGCAGGAACAGCACCAGGTGTTCTCATTCATCATGGGGAAACGGCAATCTTTTGCCTGCCCGGAGTACCGTCCGAGATGAAAGGCATTTTTGAAATGCATATATACGGATGGATCAAAACCCACATCTCAAATGGAGTGTGGTTTGAAAAAATGATCAATGTAAATAACCATGATGAGAGTATTCTCAGGAGGTTTATTGATCGGACCGCACAAATGTACCCGGAGGTATATATAAAATCAAGCCCTGCAGGCTTTGATAAGGTTAAATCTCTGGATGTATTTTTCACATCTACAGGAAAAAACAAGGCTTATGTGCAGAGCAGGGTTAATAAAGCAATGAAAATGCTGAAGAGTCTTATCCGTGATCAATAGAATGCTTGTATATTAAGAATAATATGATAATATTATAAAAAATAAAAGGAGAAAAAGATGAGTATAATATTCCCGAGTGAAGAATGGGTAGCTGTTTTTAAAGAAAAGATCAATTCCAATCCTAATTATAAGGAATCTGGAGCCAAGTGGGAGCATGGAACTATATCCCTTATAATGCAGTTTGATCAGGACATTATTGAGAAGATGAGAAAGGATCCTGTTCTTGGTAAACAGATGAAAGAGGGTGAGACATCGGTTGGGGTATGGTTAGAACTGTATCACGGGGAATGTAAAGAGGCAAAGAGGGTATCGGCGGAAGAGGCGGAGAAGGCAAAATTTGTTATAATTGGCGACTATCCCAGATGGAAGCTGGTGTTAAAAAAAGAGCTGGATCCTGTAAAAGGCATGATGCAGGGTAAGCTAAAACTAAAGGGAGACCTGCCCACCATAGTAAGGTTCGTGAAAGCGGCGCAGGACCTTGTAGATTCAGCAACATTTATAGATACCAAATTTGTAGATGAATAAGGTTCTTAAAATATAAGATCTTTATTTAAAAAGGAGTTGATATGTATGATTCGGACCTGAATTTTATATTCCGTAATCCAACAAAAATTGTATTCGGTAAAGGTGCTGCAGGAGAGGTTAAAGAAGAGGTAGAACAGTTAAAAGGGACTAACGTCCTTCTTGTAACGGATAAATTCCTTGAGAAGAGTGACATGGTTGAGAAGGTAAAAAAGGCACTCGGGAATAAATTGGCAGGCGTATTCAGTGACGTGGAGCCTGATACTGGTACACATATAGTAAACAAGGGTGCAGATTATGCGAGGATGCTCGGTGTGAATTGCATAGTAACGGTGGGCGGAGGCAGTTCAATGGACACGGCAAAAGGCATATCAATCGTACTTGCACTCGGCGGTAAGATCGAAGAACACTCGGGTATAAACTTTCTATCGGGTCATATAACTCCGCACATAGCAATACCAACAACAGCAGGGACCGGAAGTGAGGTAACTTATGCCGCAGTTATAAAGGATCATGCACAGCACAGGAAGCTTCTGTTTGCGGACAATTACATCATTCCGGATGTAGGCATACTTGATCCTCTAATGACGGTCAGCATGCCGGCAGCGGTTACTGCCGGTACCGGCATGGATGCAATGAGCCATTGTATTGAGGCCATGCACTCTCAGCAGGCAGAGCCGATCGCGGACGGTCTTGCTCTTGGTGCCGTAAGGCTCATAGTTGAATATCTGCCGAAAGCGGTTGATAACGGTAAGGACATAGTGGCGAGGGGGCAGATGCTTATAGCGGCAAACATGGCTGGGGTTGCGTTCGGCAATGCACAGGTGGGCGTTGTCCACGCACTCGCACACAGCGTTGGTGGACGGTTCGGTGTCCCTCACGGCATAGCAAACAGCATCCTGCTTCCATACTGCATGGAATACAATCTTGATGCGGTGGCTGATAAGTATAAGCTTGTTGCACAGGCACTCGGAGTCAATACTAACGGACTAAGCGATGAGGCTGCAGCACATAAGGCATCCGAGGCAATATGGGTACTTACAAAACGCATAAATTTGCCGCAAAAATTAAGAGATGTCGGTGTAAAAGAAGAAGGACTGAAACAGGTTGCGGAAGATGCAATATCGGACGGCTCTATTGTTTATAATGCGAAATCGATATTTGATCCGGAAGAAACGCTCAAGATATTGAAGCGGGCGTATTAAAACAAAAAAGCGTTACAAATTTTTAATGGACAAGCCTGCATTTTGACGGTGCGGGTAATAATGAGTTCATTTGGAGGCTTGATGTCAAAGATAGTTATTGATAAAGATGCAGAAGATAACGGTCTTGCCAATATGCTGAAAGACCTGATTTCGCAAAATATTGAGCATCATGCTGAGAGAGAGAAGGATCTCAATGCGCTAAATGGAAACATAGTGATCATTGCAAAGGACATAGATGTGCAACTTACGCTCATTTGCGGCGGAGGGAGCATTACGATACATGACGGTATAAAAGAGCCTTACAAGCTCAAAATAAATACCGGTTCAGATAATCTCTTAAAGCTGAACACGCTCAAAATAAAACTCGGCATGCCTTACTACTTTGATAAAACGGGCAGAGAGGTTATCGGGATGCTTTTTAAAGGGGAACTTAAAATAGAGGGTCTTTTTAAACACGTACTCATGCTTACACATCTGACAAAACTTTTTTCTGTTTATTGAGGCAAAAGGTGCTAACAGATTTCAATTTTAAGGTACAGGTAAGAGTGCGGTTTGTGGAGTCGGATGCCCAGGGCATAGTAAACAACGGAGCATACATGACCTACCTTGAGGTGGGCAGAATCGAGTTTTTTAGAAAGGCGGGCATCTCCATCAAAGACAGGACAAAATATGGCGTTGATTTTGTTCTGGTAGAGGCATGGATACAGTATAAAAGTCCTGCAAGGGTAGATGATTTGCTCAATATTCATGTAAGAATTAAAGAGATCAAAGAAAGAACGTTTACAATGGAATATGAGATCACGGATAGTGAAGACAATGACCGGCTTATTGCAAAAGCTTATACAATAAGCGCCGTAATAGATCCTAAAATAATGAAATCCTGCCCTATTCCTGAGAATATTAAGGGCATGATAAAATCCATATAGTATGATTAACACAGCCGATATAAACATAGATACAAACTTCGCACAGAGTAACTATCTCGGTGGCAGAGATGGAGTTTCCCCGAGTTCATTTTTTTCAATGCAGGATAGAATAAAGGTAACAGCAGAGGATATGATCCAGCTTATATTGTCGGGTAAGATCGGGTTTTTGTCTATAATAGAAGGACACTCGATTTTTAAAGAAATACGCTCGTTAGCGGGTAAGTATCCATCCGGTAAATATAATGATATTATTTTGCTTGGCATAGGCGGTTCTGCACTTGGTGCAAGGGCCATTAAAAATGCATTTGAGTATACAGGAAAGAAAGGCATAAATATACACGTTCTTGATAATATAGACCCTGCTGTGTTTTATGGTACCTTAAATAAGATAAATCTCAAAAAAACGCTATTTATAGTTATAAGTAAATCCGGTGCCACTGTTGAAACAATGGCTCAGTTGTTTATTGTTATGGATAAATTTAAAAAGGCAGCAGGGGCTAAATTTTTCACTGCGCATTTTATTTGTATTACAACAGACGGCAGGGGACCGCTTTTCAATATTGCCCAAAAATATCATGTGCCCATGTTGTTTATACCTGAAAATGTCGGCGGCAGATACTCGGTATTATCTCCCGTAGGCATGCTCCCGGCTGCACTCATGGGTATTAATATATCTGATATGATTGACGGTGCTAAGAGTGTAAAAGCAGCCTTTATAAAGGCAAGGGGCTTAAATATCGGGGAGCTTGCGGGCATATATTATCTTATGCATAAAGAACTCAATAAGAATATTATGGTATTCATGCCTTATACATCAAGACTTACGGATTTTGGGGAATGGTTGGCACAGTTATGGGCGGAGAGTCTTGGGAAGAGGTATGCAAGGGATGGGAGAGAGGTTTTTTCTGGAGCTACACCTGTAATAGCGGTAGGCGCAAGGGATCAGCACTCTCAGTTGCAGCTTTATAAGGAGGGACCACCGGATAAGTTTATAACATTTATAGAGATAGAGAAGCCCAACATTAAGGAGCAAAAGATTATTCCGGTTTCACCGGTTGATATTGAGTTCAGACATCTATTTAGTAAAACTCTCGGTATGTTGATCAATGCCGAGATGAACGCTACAAGGACATCGCTTGTTAAATCTTTACGGCCTTCAATCAAGATTTCCATACCGGAACTGTCTGCGAAAACACTCGGCGAACTTTTCGTTTTTTTTGAGATACTGATCGTGTTTATAGGTCTTCTGTATCAGATAAATCCTTTTGATCAGCCAGGCGTTGAAGAAGGTAAGCAGATCCTTAAGCAAATACTTTAATTACTATGTACGAGAGGTTAACACATGCTTGATAAGGAAAAGATAAGAAAGGATGCGGAGTATTACTTAATAGAGGGTGCGTATGAGAGGGCTATAGAAGAGCTTGGTAAGCTCTGTGTAATAGATACCGGGGATACATGGGTCTGGAATTCTCTTGCCGAGTGTTACTTAAATACAGGGGACAAGAGGAATGCCGTAAAAAATTTCTTAGTAACTGCGAAAAAGTTCGCAAAACAGGGGGATTTACATTCGGCCATGTCCACTCTTGATCGTATAAAAGAAATAGATCAATCTAATAAAGAATATCAGGAAGAAAGAAATAGAATTGCAGAAAGACTTTCAAAAGAAGAATCAAAGTCTATGGAAAAAGTCAGTAAAAGGATACAGATCTTTTCAGAACTTGAGGAAAAAGAATTGAGAGAGATGCTTGAGATAGCCAGACCAAGAAACTTCAAACAGGGTGACGTAGTAATCAAAGACGGAGATAAAGGGGACTCCATATATTTTATTATCTCAGGGAACGTTAATGTATTAAAAAACAGCAAAACCGGCAAAGACATTGTAGTAGATACACTTTCAGACGGAGATTTTTTTGGGGAGTTCGGGTTTTTTACAGGGGGCAGAAGAATGGCTACGATTGCAGCGTCTACGGATGTAGAACTTTATGAGTTCACAAAGGAGGAGATGGAATCGATCTCTAAAAAGTACGAAAACATAGCAAAAGTTCTTATAGGTTTTTATAAAAAAAGGATACTGGATAGTATAATCGCCATTACGCCTATCTTTAACGGCTTAAGTGCTCACGATAGGGAAGACATCATAAACATGTTTGAACTGGTAATTGTAGAAGCAGGGGTTATGGTTATCAAAGAAGGTGAAATAGGGGATGCCATGTACGTTGTAAAGGATGGGGAACTCGAGGTCAGCACAGCGGACAAGAACGGCAAGCAAACCATTTTAGCTCATCTCGGAGAAGGGGATGTTTTTGGAGAGGTAGCTGTCATTACCGCAAAGCCGAGAACTGCAACGGTAAAGACTGTTAAGAAAAGCCGGTTAATGAAACTCAAAAAAGAAGATTTTCAAAGAATCGTGGATATTCATCCATCCGTTAAATCAATGGCATTAAAGCTCATAAATGAGAGAGCCGAAGATACGATAAAACATATACTCACACCCGATAAGGGCAGACTTGTGGGCGGATAAGATGAAGACCCCTACCGGTGTTAAACAAATATCACTATTCCAAAAAAGACTTCTGAACCTTTATGAGCAGCTTTCACATAATGAAATCACCGGACACGCAGGCGATGAGCTGTTCAGGGCATTATTAAAGTTTATAACAGCAGAACTGTCGTGCAGAGCAGGAAGTTTGTTTATCGTAGATAAAGAAGACGGCAGCCTTATTTTTAAAGCAATAGAGGGAGGGGATGAAAACCTTAAAGGCAAACGCATTGAAAAGGGCAAAGGTATAGTAGGCATGGTTGCGGCAACACAGAAATGCTACGTAACCGGAGATGTTAAAAAAAATGCTGCATGGTACGGCGAGATCTCAAAAAGAAATAATTTTAAGACAGAAGATATGATTGCGTGTCCTATAAAACACGGGGAATCCGTAATTGGTGTTATAGAGGTCTTGAACAAGAGCAGAGGTACTTTCGGCAAAAAAGACCAGAATAAGTTAATCTCTTTAGCCCCTCATCTTGCCATATTCATGAAGCATATTATTGACGGATTGGAACAAAAAAGGATTATAGAATTTGAAGATAAATTGTACAAGCTTTCGGCATTATTGAATTCAAGCCTTGATACAAAAACGATAGCCAGAGATGCGATGAAGGCGATTGTATCCCTTGTTAATGCTGAAGTTGGCTCCTTGCTCCTTTTAGATAAAGAGAAACAGGAATTATACTTTGAAGTGGCGCTTGGCGGGGGAGAGAAGGCATTAAAAGAGATCAGGCTAAAATTGGGGCAGGGTATCGCAGGCTGGGTTGCCCAGCATAGACAGCCTGTTATTGTAAATGATCCATCAAAAGATGACAGATGGCTATTTAAGAAATCAGATAATAAATCGGGTATTGTTACAAGAAACATTCTGTGCGTACCCGTGATGTCTGGGAATCAAGTGATCGGAGTGATGCAGGCATTAAATAAAAATGACGACAGATTTACACTGCAGGATCAAGAGCTTTTAACATCTTTATCGGATCATGTGGCAATCGCGATTGAGAATGCACGGCTTCATGAAGAACTGCGTCGTACTTTTGTGGAGGTTGTGGAATCTCTATCAGAGGCTATAGAAAAAAGAGACCCGTACACGGGGGGGCATACAAAAAGGGTGGTTAAATACTCTTTAATATTGGCAGATGAAATGGGCCTTGCATCGACAGAAAAAGAGAATCTGAAAATGGCTGCGCTGTTACATGATGTAGGCAAGATCGGTGTGGATGACAGCGTATTAAGAAAACCTGCAAGGCTTGACGATGCCGAGTTTAATAAGATGAAGGAGCATCCAAGTATAGGGGCTGATATACTCGGTAAGGTGCCAGAGATAAAAAAGATTGTACCGGGTATACTGTATCACCATGAATGGTATAACGGAAAAGGTTATCCTGCAGGGCTTTCAAAAGATCAGGTGCCTATGATAGCAAGGATAATATCTATTGCAGATACTTATGATGCGATAACTTCGGATAGACCGTATAGAAAAGGCTTAACGCATGAGTATGCTGTTGCCGAATTGAGGAGATACAAAGGCACGCAATTTGATCCGGAACTTGTAGAATATTTTATCCATGCGTTTGAAAGACGGGGTAACAGGATTTAACAAGAGGTGCCGTTATGATTTACTTTATCATTGTGTTATGGTTAAACTCATCAAGATGAAAGCACATATTGAATCTCTTATCGGGTATGTACAATATCTAAAGGAGCTTGGATACGACGGTTTTCCTTTATCGGGATCTCCCCATCCTCAGGATGTACCGATAAGACAGGACATTAACGGCAATAAAAACTTAGTTCTTAAAAATACGGCACTTGCTATAGACGGCTGTGCAAAATGCGGTTTAAGCCGGATGAGAGCGCATTCCGTTCCTGGTGAAGGTAATTGCAATGCCGCATTAATGTTTATAGGTGAGGCCCCCGGTTATGATGAAGACCGGCAGGGCAGGCCGTTCGTCGGCAGGGCAGGAGCGTTATTAACGGACATCATTACAGCAATGGGTTTGAAAAGGGAAGATGTGTTTATCGCAAATGTTATTAAGTGCAGGCCGCCTGATAACAGGGAACCGATGAATAACGAGATAGAATCCTGCTTCCCATACTTAAAAACACAGATAGACATTATCAATCCGAAAATCATAGTAACACTCGGCAGATATTCAACATCCGCAATACTTGGAACGGCCGAGGCAATAAGGATCTCGGAACTGAGAGGAAAATTTTTTAACTACAACGGCATAAAAGTTATGCCGACATTTCATCCTGCTTATCTACTGCGTAATGGAAAGGATAAGAAACTTGTCTGGGATGACATGAAAGCGGTACTTAAAGAGCTCGATATGCATATACCTATTTACAAAAAGGGCCAATAAACATGAAAAAACGTAAAATCGCGGATATATCGGTTTCAACAATAATGCGTCCGGGGAAAAACATGGAAGAGCATCCTATCGTGATTTCAGGGTTAATAAGGAAAATGGTTATAGCGTTGTCCGTTATCTTATTGTGCACATCAAACGTTTTAGCATCTTCTCGTGTTGATGAGATATCAATAGATGGGCCCATAGGACCTGCTTATGCATATTTTGTTTCAGAATCCATACAACGGGCAGAAGCCGATGGTGCGAATGCTTTTCTTATATTGATGGATACACCTGGCGGGCTTGATACATCAATGAGAGACATTGTAAAAGCAATAGAAAATGCAAAACTGCCTGTTGTCACATACATATATCCTTCGGGCTCAAGGGCTGCATCCGCGGGTGTGTTTATTGTTATGTCATCCGATGTTGCTGCTATGGCACCTGGTACAAATATCGGAGCAGCGCACCCCGTAACAATGGGCGGAAAACTTGGTAAGGAAATGGAGAAAAAGGTTACAAACGATGCAGTCGCTTATATAGAAAGCCTTGCACTTCAGAAAGGCAGGAATGCTGAATGGGCAGGCAAAGCTGTTAGAAAAAGTGTATCCATAACAGCGGATCAGGCATCAAAGATAAAGGTCATTGATATTGTTGCCGGTAGTATCTCCGGTTTGTTGAATAAGATCAACGGATGGAAGATAAATAAGCAGAGCGGTCATTATACACTTGATACAAAGGGTGCTGTTATTAAAAAGTTCAATATGGGATTCCAGTATAGAGTATTAAAGGTGATAAGTGATCCCAATATAGCGTACATACTAATGCTCATAGGCATGTGGGGCATATTTTTCGAACTTGCAAGCCCGGGTGCAATTTTTCCAGGAGTGATAGGTGCATTATCGCTAATACTGGCATTTGTTGCATTTCAAACAATTCCTGTTAATTATGCAGGTGTACTTTTAATTATACTATCTATAGTTTTATTTATACTGGAGGTAAAGATTGTGAGTCATGGAATGCTTGCTGTGGGTGGGATCATATCCTTTGTGCTTGGTTCTGTTCTGATGTTTGATACGTCATCGTATGATTATACGATTTCATGGGCATTGATACTGACAGCCGTTGTTCTGACCTCGCTTTTCTTTATTGTTGCCTTGGGCCTTGCCCTAAAAGCAAGATTAAAGAAACCGGTTACAGGCATGGAAGGACTTATCGGGAATGTGGGCGATGTGATAAGCATAACGGATAAAAAAATAAAGGTGTTTATAGACGGCGCATACTGGAATGCTTATTCTGATAGTAATAATTTAAAGACAGGAGATAAAATTATTATTGAAAAAATTGATAATAATATGTTACTTAAGATCAAAAAAAAGGAGGATTAAAGTATGACTATTGTGTTCATTGTTGTTTTATTTGCGGTACTTTTGCTTATATCAGGTGTTAAGGTCTTAAAAGAGTATGAGCGTGCGGTTATTTTCAGACTCGGCAGGTTGATAGGTGCAAAGGGGCCTGGCATCCTCTACATAATTCCATTCATCGATAAGATGATCAGGATCAGCACAAGGGTCATTGCTCTCGATGTGCCTTCGCAGGATGTTATAACAAGAGACAATGTATCGATCAAAGTGAATGCCGTTGTATATTTCAAGGTGATAGATTCGAATAAGGCCGTTACGGAGGTAGAAAACTATTTGTTTGCAACATCGCAGATAGCTCAAACGACACTGAGAAGCGTTTGCGGGCAGGGAGAGCTTGATAAACTTTTAACAGAGAGAGAAAAGATCAATATGGAATTACAGGAGATCATAGATAAACACACGTCTCCCTGGGGTATAAAGGTTTCAACCGTTGAAGTAAAACAGATAGATATGCCTCAAGAGATGCAGAGTGCAATGGCAAGACAGGCGGTAGCCGAGAGAGACAGAAGGGCAAAGGTCATAAGCGCGGATGGTGAATCACAGGCTGCACAGAAGTATTCCGAGGCTGCAGGGGTGCTTTCAAGGGAGCCTGCTTCATTACAGTTAAGATATCTAAATACCCTTACAGAGATTGCTTCTGCAAACAACTCTACCATAATCTTCCCTATTCCGTTAGAGATGTTTAACATCTTTAACAAGAAGCCGTCGGATAATAAATAGAATCGTATTGATTCATCATACTTGTCCAAATGGGAAGGATTATAAAAGAAGAGGCTTACATAGCCTCTTCAAATGAGAGGATTCATCTCGATATATTCAATAACACAGGAGAGCAGCGAACTATTATTTTTTTCCCCGGGACCGGCACAGCATCTGAATTCTACTCTTCGTTCCTGGAAGCCCTCTCGTATAAAGGGTTTAATGTTGTTGGTATTGATCCTGTGGGTCATGGGCATTCTACAGGAACCCGCGGAGATTTTACAGTAGAGCAATTGCTTCAAAACTTGAGAGATGCCGTTTCTTATGTAAAAGAGAAGTTTCGAGGAAGGGTTGGTATAATGGGGAGCAGTCAAGGAGGTATTATAGTTTATTATGCCGCGCTTGAGGGTATATACGTTGATGCCGTTCTGGCACACAATGCAGCTCTTGTTTATAAAGAGATTCAGAACATAGTTAAGTATCCTCATTCGTTTAAAAAAGGTATGCCCGTAATAGATTATCTTAAAAGGGTATTACCAGCACTCAAGATGCCTACCTCTATTTATCTCAACTGGCATAAGGTTTTTAATGATAAGAAGATGCTAAAAGCTTTTAAAAATGACAAATTTTATGTAGGCTATTATACCATAAGGGCAATGGCATCATTGAAAAACTATATACCGGATATTAAAGGACTGCCGATGCCGCCAACAATGATAATTACCGGCTCAAAAGATGAGGTTATTCCAAAGGACGTATCGGAAAGGGCATTTTATCAGTTAAAGGGTAATTTCCATACCTTTGTGGAAATAGATCAAGCATCTCACATGTTACCTCTTGAATACATGCACCAGTTTTTACCGCGTGTTGTGGATTGGTTTTCGATAAAGCTTGGCTGAACCGAACTTTTCAAGGATATTTATTCGAGCTTTTTCATCTTCGTCCGAAGTTGTCTCAAAAATAATCCTCAGCTCTCTTAGTATGTATCTTTGCCACTGCGTTAATGATAGCGGATGTTTAAACTCAGACCGACGATGGTTTGATTTATTCTGCAAACTGGCGATTAATCCGCATAATTGCAGCATTATAATCCTTTGACGGCAAAAAAGGCAGGACATAATCCTGCCTTTTTAAAATCTACTGCATAATTTACATTAATGTTTAATCTTTGCCCATGATGTTTTGAAATCAAAACCCTTAAAGTTCGGACTATTTTTATTGTGGCACTTTACACATACAGCTGTCGGTTTTGGATTTAAGCCCTTTGCTTCTGCCTCTTTGAGATTCTTCATTACGCTAAAAGTCTTATACTCACTGCCGGGCCCATGACATTCTTCACACTGAACCCCTTTAAATTCTTTGTTGTCCCCGGTGATGTGACATTTAACGCATTCTGGTTTTGCCTGATCCGCCGGTGTTAACACATCAAACGCCTTTGCATGAGCTGTGTTTTTCCAAACATTGTACTGCTTCATGTGGCACATCTTACACTGGTTTACGCCAACGTAGCCTGGTGCTGCATTTGCTATTGATGAAAATACAACGGCTGAAAATGCTGCTGTCAATATGAAAATAATTTTTGTCAACTTCACAATATTCACCTCCTTTTATTTATACTATACAATAGTATTAATTGAGATCACTGTTTATTGTCAATTTTTTCCATTAAATATGTATTTATCTCCTGTGCCGCCTTTTTGCCGTCACCCATTGCAAGTATCACAGTAGCACCTCCCCTTACTATATCGCCGCCTGCGAACACTCCGTTTTTTGTTGTTACCGTTTCACCTTCTTTTACGATGATATTGCCCCACTTGTTTGTTTGTATGTCGGGTGTTGAAATAGGGATTAAAGGGTTTGCTCCATTACCGACTGCAACCACTACCAATTCAACATCAATTACAAATTCCGAGCCTTTTATCGGGACAGGCTTTCTCCTGCCTGAGGCATCAGGATCTCCAAGCTCCATTTTTATACATTCTATCCCTTGAACCCATCCATTTTCATCACCGATAATCCTGACAGGAGCTGTAAGAAATGTAAATTCAATACCCTCTTCCCTGGCATGATGTCTTTCCTCAAGTCTTGCAGGCATCTCTTCCCATGATCTTCTATATATAAGGTACGCGTGTTCTGCACCAAAACGTTTTGCTGTCCTTACAGCGTCCATAGCCGTATTCCCGCCGCCGATTACGGCAACATTTTTGGCCTTTGCTATTGGCGTATCATATTCTGGGAAGACATAAGCCTTCATGAGGTTCGTTCTTGTAAGATACTCATTGGCAGAATAAACGCCGTTTAAGTTTTCTCCCGACACGTTCATGAATACGGGCAGCCCTGCACCACTGCCGACAAAAACCGCATCGTACCCGGATTTGATCAGATCGTCGATTGTCATTGTTTTACCAACAACAAAGTTTGTTACTATCTCCACGCCGAGCTTTCTCAGATAATCTATTTCACTATTAACAATATCTTTTGGCAGTCTAAACTCGGGGATGCCGTATACAAGTACCCCGCCAGGTGTGTGCAATGCTTCAAATATAGTTACAGCATACCCCATTTTTACGAGTTCCGACGCTACCGTCAGACCGGATGGTCCTGAACCTACGATTGCTATCTTTTTACCTATAGGTGTATGTTTTTCAGGCGTTGAAATCTCTCCATTCGTTCTCTCCCAATCTGCTGCGAATCTCTCAAGATGTCCTATTGCAACGGACACCCCTTTATTGCCTACAACGCACACACCTTCACACTGTTCTTCTTGCGGACATACCCTGCCGCATATGGCAGGCAGGCTGTTGGATTCTTTTATCTTCTTTGCAGCCTCAGTGAATTTACCTTCTGCTATCAAAGATATAAACGAGGGGATATCTATATTTACAGGACACCCTGCAACACATAACGGTTTTTTACACAGCAGGCATCTTTGTGCCTCAAGCATAGCCATCTTTGGTGTATATCCATAATTTACTTCCTGGAAATTTGTGATTCTTACGCCGGAATCCTGTGCAGGCATTTTCTGCCTTTGTATTTTTAGTCTTTCTCTTGGTTCCATAATTAACCTACTTTTACAGTATTTTTAAATAGCTCTAATGATAATCTTTCTTCTTTTTGATAAACTTTAAGCCTTTTAGTCAATCCATCGAAATCTACCTTATGGCCGTCAAACTCCGGTCCGTCAACGCATGCAAACATTGTTTTACCTTCAATCACAACCCTGCATACCCCGCACATACCTGTTCCATCAAGCATAATAGGATTGAGGCTGACAACGGTGGGTATTGCATATTTCCTTGTGAGTTCTGAAACAGCTTTCATCATGGGAACAGGTCCTATTGCAAGCACAAAGTTGGGTATCGTATCATTGTTATTTATTAACTCCTGTAATGCATCTGTCACAAAGCCCCTTTTTGCATAGCTGCCATCGTCCGTTGTAACAATGAGCCTATCCGAAATCTTGCGCATTTCATCTTCAAGTATAAGCAGATCCTTTGTTCTTGCACCTATTATGCTTATCACTTCATTACCTGCCTCTTTAAACGCCTTTGTCGATGGTAAGGCTATTGCCGTGCCGACACCACCGCCTATTGTTACAACCCTGCCGAAATGTTCTATGTGGGATGGTTTACCAAGAGGTCCAACGACATCGGCAAGGAAATCACCTTCTATCATTGAGTTAAGAGCTGCTGTTGTTTTGCCTATGCTTTGAACGATAATTATTATCGTTCCTTTCTCTTTATAAGCACCTGCTATTGTTAATGGTATTCTCTCGCCTTTATCGTTGACTCTTATTATTACGAACTGACCCGGCTTTTGCGATCTTGAAACGTAAGGTGCTTCTACCTCAAACCATCCAATTGCCGGAGACAGCATACGTTTTTTTATGATTTTATTCACTTGGAAAGCTCCTTTACGAATTTTTCGTATTTTTCCTGATCCATCAGGGATTTCAATTCCTTCATATCAACGTTCTCTATTTCTATAAGCCATCCGTCACCCAGAGGATCTTCACCTATAATAACAGGGTTGTCCACTGCATCACTGTTTATCTCTATGACCTTGCCTGAAACCGGGGCTATAAGCTCAAACACTGTCTCTTCTGATTCAATGTGCCCGAATGATTTACCGCGGACCAACTTATCTCCTGCTTCCGGCAGCTCTATAAAATTTATATCTCCGAGCTGCTCCTGTATATAATCGGATATACCGATACGGGCAAGATTGTCCTCAATTAAAATCCATACGTGATTTTCATTGTACCAAAGTTCATCGATCATGATTTGGCCTCCTGATTTATTGATTTCTTGGGCTGATGGATAGACATTGAAAAGACATCCTCCGCTGCTTCCATGATGGCTTCTGAATATGTGGGATGTGCAGCAACAATGTCTGCAAATTCATGTACCTTAATCCCATTATGCACTGCAATCGCTCCCTGAGCTATGATATCAGAGGCATGAGCACCAACTATGTGCATACCTATTATTTCTTCTGTGTCTACATCAACAACCACCTTAACTTCTCCATCCGTTTCTGCAAAAGCCCTTGCTTTACCGAGTGCCCTATACGGGAACCTTCCTAATTTAATATTATAGCCCTTTGCTCTGGCACCTTGTTCTGTATATCCAACGCTTGCTGCTTCAGGCGTTGAATAGATCACAGAGGGTATCGCGTTATAATTGATTGTCTCATGCTTACCTTCGATCATATTGCCGGCAGCGATAATACCTTCTTTATATGCAGTATGGGCAAGCAATTTGCCGCCAATAACATCACCACACCCGTATATCCCATCAACCCCTGTATTTAAAAATCCGTCTACAACGATTTCGCTCTTCTTACCGAGTTTTATACCTGTATGCTCAAGCCCGAGTCCTGTGGTATTGGCCTGTCTGCCGATAGAAACAAGCACCATATCACCGCTTATTATTTCTCCACCCTCAAGCAAGATATTAACTGCATTTCCACTAACCTCCGATGACACGACCTTAACCCCTGTTCTTAACTTTATGCCTGCCTTTTTAAAACTTCTTGACAGCAAATGAGAAATGTCTTCATCCTCAAGAGGCAATGCCTCCGGCATAAGTTCAAGCATTGTAATATCAACGCCCATACTTCTGAAAATAAATGCAAACTCTGTCCCTATTACACCCGCACCTATTATAATGAGCCGCTTGGGTAAGTGATCTATATTCATTATTTCATCACTCGTAAGAATGAATTTACCGTCGGTCTTTATAGCCTGTATATATGTGGATGAAGAACCTGTTGCTATTATAAATCTTTTTGAATCAAAAAACTCTTCACTGCCGTTGTACGCTGTTATCTTGATCCTGTTTTTAGAAACAAAGGCAGATCTGCCTCTTTTTTCCATTATGCCGTAAGACTTGAATAAAAACTCAACACCCTTTACAAGTTCCTGAACAACCTTATTTTTTTTATCTATGATCCTTTTTATATCAATATTTATGTGTACATCCCCGGACAGACCAAATTCTTCAAATCTATTCATCCTGTCTAATTCGTCCGCTGTTGCCTTAAAAGCTTTTGTAGGGATACACCCCCTGTTAAGACAGGTACCTCCCGTTTCTGCCTGTTCTACGACAAGCACCTTTGCTCCAAGCTGGGATGCTCTTATGGCAGCGGTGTAACCGCCGATACCCGCACCGATAACGATAAGGTTGTATGAAGATATTTCACTCATGAAATCAGGGTAACAAGCAGAAATTTTGCTTGTCAATAAAATCTTAAAATTGTATACAAGTTCGTGAAATAAGTCCTTATATGCTACCTGCCGGAATCCTGTAATACCTCTCTTGCTATAACAAGTTTTTGGATCTCGGACGTGCCTGCACCTATCTCAAGAAGTTTTGCATCCCTGAAGTATCTCTCAACCTTGTATTCGCGCATGTAGCCGTATCCGCCCATAATCTGTACCGCCTCTCTTGCCGCCTTCATAACCATATCGGATGCAAATAATTTTGCTATTGATGCCTCTTTTGTTACCCTTTTACCCTGTACCATAAGTTCTATGAGATGATAAACGTACCGCCTTGCAACCTCAAGCTCTGCTGCCATTACGGCTATTTTTTCTTTTATAAGCTGAAATTCTGAAATCCGCTTTTTAAACTGTATTCTTTGCTTTGCATAACTTACAGCTTGATCGAGACATGCCTGTGCTATGCCTATACTCGATAATGGAGTGAAAGCCCTCTCAATATCGAGTGATGCGAACATGTTGATAAATCCTTTACCCTCTTCTCCGAGTAAATGTTCTTTTGAGACCTTAACATCCTCAAGCGTGATCTCCCCTGTAGGAGAGCATCTTCCCCCTAGCTTTTTAAACGGCTTGCCGGTTGAAAGGCCTTTCATGCCTCTTTCAAGTATGAACGCACTACCGCCTTCTGATTTTGTCGTATCAGGTCTTCTTGCAATAACAATAAAGAAATCCGCAATAGGTGCATTTGTGATAAATGTTTTTCCTCCATTTAAAATATAAAAATCGCCATCCTTCTGCCATGTCGTCCTTATCGATAAGGCATCGGAACCCGAATCGGGCTCTGTCAAAGCCCAACAGCCTGTTCTTTCACCTTTTATAATACCAGGCAGGTATCTCTGTTTTTGCTCTTTATTCCCGTATCTTGCAACATTGTTGGCAAACAGCAGGTCGGATGCATTTAAGGAAAGGTTATAACCGAAACAAACCCTGCAATTCTCTTCGTATATGACTGCCTTGGCGTAAAAGTCGCCCATACCGCCGTAAGCCTCCGGCAGATGCGCTCCAACATATCCGAGTTCTGCAGCCTTCTTAAAAAAGGCAAACGGGAACTCCTCCTTTTCATCATACTCCTGCGCAATGGGTGCAAGTTCTTTCGAATTAAATCTTCTTACAGTCTCTCTCAATTTTAAATATTCCTCGTTATCCGCAAATAACATAAATATTCTCCCTGACGCGATCTGTTTTAACTCATTACAATTTGCACCAATATTTACAGGAACGGTGTGCGAAATTGTCTACGAACAGCACCATGCCATACCGAAACAGAAACAACGTAGTAATTCTCTAATACAAAAAAGAATTTTGTCAAGATGCCGTAAAAACATGGACATGATCATCATAAGCTGCATACATGGAATCTCACGCCGCTTTCTTTATCCTGTGATTAAGCTCTAAAACGTCGGCGGTTCTAAACGGCTGCCTTTATAATTGTAGCATTTGTATATATAAAATCTCCACCTGACCGCGTCTGTATACTTATCACGGATCATCACAATGCCGGCGGGCATAACTTTATCAAACAGCATTGATACCTGCTTTTCTATAGGTGAATAACCTACGTAAACAGCATCCTTACCGTCAACCTGTATGAGATGGTTCCAGAAATCATACTGGCTGAATCGGCGCAGCACGGGTACCTCATAAACCTGTGGATGCCCTTTGACATAGAAGGCAAGCTCAGCATTAAGGCCGTACTCATGCGTTGTAACGAAGGTGCCCGGGGGCATGGATTCCAGTATTCCCGATACATCCTTTCCGAGTTTTTTCCATCCATAAAGCCTGTTTGTTGGATCCCTGTGCGGAGGGATATTAATGCCGATCTCATGCATCAATGAGGGATAGTATGCAATAGCGGAAACAAATATGCCCAGCACTATTGTAAACCAGAGCGATGCATTGATAAGCCTCTTTATAAGCCTTGATCCGTTTTTATATTTTTCATAAAAAATATAAACGCCGGCGATTGAGCCGGTTATATAGCCCGATATTGGCCAATTAGGTTCTGTTCTTCCGCCTATGCTCAATAGTGCTATGAATACGATTACCGGTGCTGAAAGGCAGAATAAAAACAAATACTTATCATCCTTAAATTTTATTCCACGATACCCGCTGACCGTTATTCCATAAATCGCTGCTAAGAAGAGTAATGGGCTGTTGATTCCAGCCTGCCCACCAATGTATTCAAGAAACGTAATTGAAAACCGGTGTTTTCCCGACATCATGCCTATTGCATGCCTGAACATAACAAGGTTATGAGTGAGATTCCAGATGATTATAGGACTTGCAACTAATAATTCTATAATTAATGCAATGTACGGCTCTTTTCTTTTAAGCCATTTTCTGTTATTATCAGAAATCAAAATAAACAGCCCGATCTCAGCCGTAAAAAATATAAACATGTGATGCGATAGCAATCCTAAACCAAGGCTTAGCCCTATCAAATACCACCAGAATGGTTTTTGATTTTTTATTAGTTTCCATAAAAACAATGCCGTTAATGCCATAAAAAAGACCTGTGGTGAATAGTATGTCATTATGATACCGCCTGTCATGCCGATTGGTGTTAGATGGAACAGAAGAACTGTTATGAACCCAAGCATGCTTGAGCCGGTAACATCGGTTGTAAGTATGAAAATAACTACGGCAGTTAGTGCGGCAAAAACGGGCGCACCGAGCCTTACGGAAAACGCAGATAAGGGTAATATGTGCGTAAAAAATCCTATAATCCATGCAATCATGGGTCCCATATCATAATAGCTTAAAGCGGCATGCCTTGACCAATCCCAGAAATAAGCCTCATCCTGCGAAAGGGTATAATGAGTTGTTAAAAGGTAGACGATTCTAAAAACAAGAAATACTAAAATCGTAAGATATGCAAAAAATGTGTATGTCCTATTCTTCATGATAGCTCCTTAAAATTTGTTAATTTTATTCCGATTCTCTTTATCAATCCCTTCACATTATCTGATGTAAGTGCTTTTAACTCATCCTCCCATGCATACCCCCAGTCATAATCTGAGGATGCATCATAACCTGGGTGAACCATGAACTCTGTAATGCCATCGTTGTATATTTTTTTTAGCAGGCTTGATAGATTGTTTTCATTCATATGCCCGCCATACTCAAAACCCTTGAAAGCATCCGCATAAGCAAGATCGTGTTTTTTTAATCTTTTTTTTAGACTATTACCAAGCATATTCATTACAAGCCCTTTAACACCAAATATGTTTGACCGTGGCGCTCTTACCCACCTTATTTTAAATCTTTGTGCAAGCCCCGTTACAATATCCCTTACACCCGGTAAAAGATGGAGGTGCTGATGACTGTCGATATGGCTGACGGGTATTCCGTTATCCTTTAACATGATGATCTGCTCCGATAATTCCTTTTCAAGTGCATTGCGATCGAACTGCCCGAGTATAAGCCTCGGTATTGTCACTCTATAACTCTTTAGAAAAAGACCGCTGCTATCGACAAGGCCTTTAATACTGCCTGAAATGGGTTTTTCGCTGCCTGTAAATGTAAGATGAATGCCTGCATCAATGCCGGTGTCCTTTAAAAGAGCTATACCCTCTTTAAAATATTTCCCGTTAACGACAACGGATGCTGCCGTCACAATACCTTCCAAGTATGCTTTGATGACGCCTTTTGAAATCTCCCTGCATAATCCAAAGTCATCGGCATTTACTATAAGAAATTTGGTCATTGCCTTTTGACAGCCTGGTGGATTGATTTGATCTCTTTGTACATTGATATCATTTCTTTAATGATTTTCATAATCACATTTGAACTCGACAGTGTAGAGACCCCCCTGCTGCGAGGGAAATAATTCGTTCCGAATTGTATGATCTTGAAACCGTATCTCTGTGCTTTAATCAGCAACTCCGCATCTATAAAACTACCTTCCGATTGCAGGTTTACGTATTTTAAAACCTCTCTTTTTACGAGCTTAAATGAGAAGTTGACATCCTTTATCCTGAAATGAAATAACAGCTTTATAATTGTATTGTATATATAAGAATAGATTAATCTTCTAAACCCTTCACCCGTTCTATCGAATCGAAAGGCGGATACTATGTCAGCCTCGTAATATCTCATAAGCCTGAAAGCTTTCTTTATTTCCATCATATCGAATGGAAGATCGGTGTCGGAATACAGGATCACATCCATCTGCGCGTTGTAAAATCCTGTTTTCAGAGAACCGCCGAGCCCTCTGTTGGTTTGATGGTGTATCACTCTAATTCTTTTATCTTCTTTTGCGAGCTCATCTGCAATCCTTCCTGTTGAATCATTTGATGCATCGTCTATGAGAAGGATCTCATAATCATTTATTTCCCCAATTCTAAGCATTAACCCGCATATCTCCTTTGCTGCCTCCACAGCCCTCTTTATATATAACTCTTCATTGAACATGGGATAAAAAATTGTGATGCTGTCCATATACCTCCTTGATATCAAAGCGTTACTATACACATACAACGAATTTTATCAAATAATCAATTAATTAATGAAACTTGACATCACCCTGCTTAATAGCATAAAGTCCTTTAAAAGGAGCTTGATATGGCAAAAAAGGTAAAAAAAACGGAGCCCGAGGGTTTTATCAGGGAAAGGTTAAATATATTAAATAATATCTTTTCAACGTTTACAGAAAATATCCAGAAGGATATGAATGACTTCTTAAAACATGCTGATATGTATAAACAGAAAGGGCGTTCAAATATTAGCGGTATTATGGATAATGTAAATATAAAATCGATTACGTCTGCTGTAGAAAAAAGTTTTCAGGACAGTGTTAATAAGGCATTACTGATTATGCATGTTCCAACAATAGATGATTTGAAAAGGCTCGAAAAAAAACTTAATATCATTGAAAAAAAATTATCAAAACTTGATAAATCTTAACAGTGGATTAGTATGGCTATTAAAAAAAATATTGCCAATAAAAAATCCGATGACCGAATAAAAATCGCAATCACAGGTGTAAATAGTTTCGTAGGGTCCAATTTGGTAAGGAGACTCTCAAATGATCCAAGATACCATATTGTAGCTATAGATATAAAGAAGCCTGATTTTCTTGAAAAAGGCGCCAAGTTCTATAAAATCGATCTGACAGAACCGGTAGTAGATGGGGTTATTGCAGAGATTTTTAAGAAAGAAAAGATCGAACAGGTTGTTCATCTTGCATTCCTTTCAAGCCCTATAAGAAACACAACATTCTCCCATGAACTTGAGGTAATAGGAACATTGAATATCATCCATGCAGCATCCGCGGTAAAGTTGAGCAAGTTTGTTATAAGGTCAACAACCATGGCTTATGGCGCTAATGCAACTAATCCAAATTTTCTTACAGAACAGCATCCATTGAGGGCCGGGAGTGAAATGGCATATCTTAGGGATAAGATGGAGATAGAAAATGTCGTGAGGCGGTTCAGTGAAAAAAATCCCAATACAACGGTATCGGTTCTAAGACTTTGCAACATAATGGGTCCAACCATTAAAAATTTTTTCACATCTTATCTTTCCAGTCCTGCCGTTATGACTATAATGGGTTATGATCCTCTATTTCAGTTTGTTCACGAAGAGGATGTTATTGACATTTTCAGGCTCGTTGTAGATGGGAATTATCAGGGTATTTTTAATATAGTTGGAAGGGGAGTATTACCTTTCAGCACTATACTGAAACTGGCAGGAAAGATAAGCCTGCCTTTACCTTATCCTATAGCCCATGCCATGGTTAGTGTATTGTGGTCTTTAGATTTATCACCTGTACCGCCGGCTTTTTTGAATTTTCTTAGATACATATGCGTGGCGGACGGTAACAAGGCTAAGAATGTCCTTAATTTTCAGGCGAGATATACAACAAAGGATTCTGTTGAAAGTTTTATAGGTACTCAACGTTTGAGGGAGCTTAGATTCGTAGAATAAAAACCTTTAGGAGGTACATTATTTATGGTAAGAGATAAGGTGACTGTATTATCAACAAATGCAAAAGTTACAACACCTAAAAAAACATTATTTGTGCCTAGCACTGCTATAGCTGTACATGAGCCAAAGATGGATGTGGAAGTAAAAAAGCTCAAAATCGTAGATGAAAACAGCAGGAAAAACAGTAAAACAGAGAGGTACACTGCCATAACTACTAAGGAATTCGCAGCACTTGCTAAAGTAATGGAAGGAAAAATTGATGAGATGTCGCGGAGTTATGATGATAAAATAAAGCATCTTATGAATGAACTTAAAAAAGAAAAAGAAATGATCAAGAAGGATACCTTTGTTTCAACTATATTTAATAAAACGAAAGATTTCTTTTCACAATTTTCAACACAAAAGATCATGGAACAGTATAAAAACGTTTCTATGTGGGCAACCTCTACAGAGGTCGATGAGTTCGGATTGGACCCCGTATTTACGGCAAAGGCAAAACCCTTTTTTGATCTTTTATTTGAGAAGTGGTGGCGGATTCAGACTATAGGCGTGCACAATATACCTAAGGAAGGAAGGGCTTTGCTCGTATCAAATCATTCAGGCGGCATACCTATTGATGGAGCCATGATAGTTACGTCCGTTTTTAGAGAGCATCCCACAAAAAGGTTTGTACGGCCGCTTGTAGAAGATTTTGCTTATTATCTTCCATTTGTGAGTTCATTTCTTATAAAGACCGGCGGGGTAAGGGCTTCCCAGGAAAATGCGCAAAGATTGCTTGAGAAGGATCAATTGGTAATTGTTTTCCCTGAGGGGCTAAAGGGTATAAGCAAGCCGTTTAAATACAGGTATAAGTTACAGAGGTTCGGCAGGGGCGGATATGTTAAACTCGCAATTAAAACCCGTTCACCCATTATCCCCGTTGCCGTTGTCGGTGCTGAAGAGGCATACCCTATACTGGGCACAAGTAAAATGCTTGGTAAACTATTTGGAGCACCTTATGCACCTATTACACCATTCTTTCCTTTATTGGGGCCAATCGGCGCAATCCCGTTACCGACAAAATGGTATATAGAATATGGTGAACCAATCGATATAGAGAAATATAGTATGGAAGATGCTGATGATGATATTCTTATAAACAGACTCTCAGAGAATATAAGAACCCGCATTCAGAATATGTTAATCAATCTGCTCAAAAACAGAAAATCCATATTTTTCAGTTGATATTCGTTTTACCGTAGCTCGAGTTACACCGACTCGCTTTTCAGACTTACATATATTTTCGGACGCATTCCATGGATTTAAGCATCACTTGCTGTTTTTCTTTCTTGATTCTTTTTCTTCTATCCCTGAGATGCCGAATCGCTTCTTAAGCTCTTCATACACCTTTTGAATAGGGATATTCCTGTAACCCAGCAATACAAGCAGATGAAAGAGCAGGTCCGATGATTCCAAGATCACGTCGTTATCCTGTTTTTCTTTACCAGCCTCAATAACTTCTATAGCCTCTTCTGTAATCTTTTTATTGATTGCATCAACACCTGCGTTCATTAAAGAATGGACGTAAGATTTTGGGGGCGGATTGGTTTTCCTCTGTAATATCACACTATAAACTGCATCAATTATGTTTGCACCGGCGGGTATTGTATCTTTTACTTCTATAATATTCTCATGGCTTAACTCTGAGAAAAAACAGCTCCTGTGCCCGGTGTGGCATGCAACACCGACCTGTTCAATCTTTAAAAGTATTGTATCATTATCACAATCATAAAAAATTCCTTTAAGAAATTGATAATGTCCTGATGTTTCTCCTTTTAACCATAATGACTGTCTTGAACGGGAGAAATAATGAATCTTGCCTGTTAATAGCGTTTTTATCAGCGCCTCTGCATTCATGTATGCAAGCATCAAGACTTCATTTGTTTGATAATCCTGTGCAATGGCAGGGACAAGACCGTTATCATCAAATTTTATTATTTTAACAAATTCATCTATATTCATTCAGATTTTATCTATATTGGAAACCTGATTTAAGCAAGCATAAAGCGATAATTTACATAGTATCACAGGACTTCCTATTCTTTTTTAAGTAATTTCAGCTTTCTTGATAGCTCTACGAATATTATGTATGGCTTTTCTGTAAGAAAAGAAAGGTATTTAAGTTTCAGATCCGCAGTAAATACATCATCAGTAACGGTGCCTATACTTATACCTTGAGTTATCAGCTCTTTTTTTTGTGCAGACGTCATTTCGCCGCTCGTCTTACCGAGTACACTTATAACCGTATTACCGTTACCCCGTTCATAAAGCTGCAAAAGTTCCGGTGAAAGCTTTGACAAATGAACTAATTTATCCTGAGTATTGTTATCTACTGGATGTTTTTGACACTGACAATTATAACTACACCCAATCATTACAGCTATAATGAAAAATAAAGTAATCCTGTATCCACCCATATCACTTACCTCCTGCTTATAATTACTACATAGCCCATGTCTCTAAGTTTGTCAGCTTCTATGTATGTTGCTATTTGATCTTTGAATGGACCAACAAGCACCCTATAGTATTTGGTACCGCCTATTGTGTATGGATCGACAATCACATTATTAATTTTTTTTAATAAATCTGTTTTTAATTTTGCAGCATTATCCATCACGGAGAAAGAACCGATCTGGAGATAATACATGCCCGATGCAATTTTTTCTTCTTCTTTACCAACATGTTCGCCGGGCTTCACAATCTGGAGCTTTACAGGAGCTGTTCCGGTTCCAATCATATCAATGGTCTTTGCTGCAGCATAAGACAGGTCTATGATTCTCTCTCCCACGTAAGGACCTCTGTCATTTATTCTTACTATCACGCTCTTATTGTTATTAAGGTTTGTAACAAGCACGTATGTGCCAAACGGTAATGTCTTATTAGCCGCTGTCAGGCTCTGGGATGTAAAGATTTCGCCATTCGCTGTTTTCCTTCCTATAAATTTTCCTCCATACCATGAGGCAATGCCTTCCATTGTATTGCGGTTCATGTTTACAGGGGCTGTTGCACAACTTACAAGTAACAAAATGATTATCAGGCTTAAATGTCTTAATTTCATGAGTTGCATTTATATATTAAAAAACTCTTTTTGCCAAAAAATAAACTCATACTATTATCTTTTCATTGTCTACTTTAACCACAAAAATGATTAATGACGCAAAAAAATTATAATCAAATTAATAAAAAAAGACAGCGTTATTATCCGATAAATGCATTATAGTAGCCGGTTGACACGCTCTTTTTGGACTGCATCATAATACAATAGCAGTAGGCCGGTCTATGACTGGGCATGAAGCACCTTTACCAAATCCTCACGATCATTTTTTCCCGTCTTTACCGTAATCGTTTTTTGAAAATAAATCTTATCAAGATATTTGCTTCCCCACTCGTGCATCAGGTCCAGAATGGGTCTCAGGCTCTGTCCTTTTTGTGTCAGGGAATATTCCACTTTGGGCGGAATCTGAGGATAAACCTTCCTGAGAATAATGCCGTCTCTTTCCAGTTCTCTGAGCTGCTGGGTAAGCATCTTTTGTGTAATGCCGTTTAAAGATTTGTGCAGCTCCCCAAACCGTTTCGTCTCCTTGAACAACTCTCTGAGGATCAGCAGCTTCCACCTGCCTCCGATAATCCT